>JBNKSB010000162.1:0-10326 GCA_050297095.1 Pontiella sp.
CCGCCGCCATAACCACCACCGCCTTCACGACGCGGGGGGCGCTCTTCGCGGGGACGAGCAATGTTGACGCGAAGATTGCGTCCGTCGAGGTCCTGGTCGTTGAACATTTCAACGGCCTTCTCAGCTTCTTCGTGGGTGCCCATTTCAACAAAGGCAAATCCGCGGGAGCGGCTGGTGAACTTATCGAGCATGAGCTCGCACTTAACGACGGTTCCGGCTTGTTGGAACAACGCCTCAAGCGAATCTTCGGTGGTACTGTAGGACAAATTGCCTACATACAGTCTTCTTTCCATTCTACTATCTCTCTATGCCACCCACCAGCTCCATGCCTGTCCCGACTCATTCGGCTTGCAGGGCATCCCGTGATGCCCGCGACGATCCATGGGGCCGCTTTGAGTGACTCGTGTCGGACCATATAATGTGGTTTTCAAAAATCAATGAAAATCCAAGCCCTTCATAAAACGTTAATAGGGATTAATCGCTGTCCTTTTTTCGACTGGCTTTCTTACGCTCGTGCTCCAGTAGAAGCTTCTTGCGCATGCGGATATGATGCGGCGTAATTTCCACGAGCTCGTCGGCCGCGATATATTCGAGCGCCTCTTCAAGGCTTTTCTTCTGCGCCGGCGCGATCTTCATGGCGCGGTCGGTGCCGGAGGCGCGCACATTGGTCAACTGCTTCGATTTCTGGAGGTTCACCACCAGATCATTGTCGAGGCAGTGCTCGGCAACGATCATTCCTTCATAGCACTCCTCGCCGGGATCGATGAAAAAGATACCGCGCTGCTGCAGACCGTCGATCGCAAATGCGACGGAGGCCCCCTTGCCCTGAGAAACCAACACCCCGTTGAGGCGTTGCTGGATCGGCCCTTTATAGGGCGCATAGTGCAGGAAGCGGTGCGTCACGATGGCTTCGCCGGCCGAGGCGGTAAGCATCCGGCTACGCAGACCGATCAGTCCACGGGTCGGAATTTCGAAGCGGATCATTTTGCGCACGCCATGCTGCTCCATATCCACCATCTCGCCCTTGCGCATGCCGGCCACCTCGATAATCTTGCCAGCATGTTCGTCCGGCACATCGACATGGAGGATTTCAATCGGCTCCTCCTTCTTGCCGTGGCGCTCCTTGAAAATGACCTGCGGCTGGGCCACCGACATTTCAAATCCTTCGCGGCGCATGTTTTCGATTAGAATCGACAGGTGCAGCACCCCGCGCCCACTCACCTTGAACGAATCGCCGCCGGCTTCTTCCACGCGCAACGCCACATCGCGCTCGGTCTCCTTCATCAACCGCTCGCGCAGGTGGCGGCTGGTGACATATTGCCCGTCCTGCCCATAGAAAGGCGAATCGTTCACGCTAAAGGTCATGGAAAGCGTGGGTTCATCAATGCTGATACGCGGCAGGGCTTCCGGTTGCTCGAAGTTGGCAATGGTGTCACCGATGTCGATATCGGGAATACCGACGATGGCGCAAAGGTCGCCGCATGGAACCTCCGGCACTTCGGCACGGCTCAAACCCTGGAAGGTAAACAACTGCTTGATTCTGGTCTGGAGCTGCGTCCCGTCGCGGCGGATACGCATCAGGGGCTGGGAAGTATTGAGCGTTCCGCGATAGACACGGCCGACCCCGATACGACCCACATAATCGTTGTAGTCGATGGAGGTGACCTGCATCTGGACAGGGCCTTCGTTGATCTTGGGAGCAGGAATATGTTCCAGCACGGCATCCATCAGAGGCAGCATCGAGTCGCGCGGGCCATCGAGCACGGTATCGGCCCAGCCATCCTTTCCGCTGCAGTAGAGCATCGGGAAATCCAACTGTTCATCGTTGGCATCCAGCTCCACAAACAGGTCGAATACCTTGTCGTGAACAAAATCAGGACGGGCATCGGGCTTGTCGATCTTGTTGATAATCACCACCGGCTTCAGGTTCAGCTCCAACGCCTTGTCCAGCACTAAGCGGGTCTGCGGCATCGGGCCTTCGGCGGCATCGACCAGCAACAACACGCCATCGGCCAGGTTCAGCACACGCTCCACCTGCCCGCCGAAGTCGCTATGGCCGGGCGTGTCGATCACATTGATCTTCACACCCTTGTATTCGACGCTGATGTTTTTCGACAGAATGGTGATACCGCGTTCGCGCTCCAGATCGTTGCTGTCGAGCAGGCACTCTTGCATCTCCTCATTGTCGCGGAAAAGCTTAACCTGTTTGATGATCTCATCCACCAGCGTGGTCTTGCCGTGGTCAACGTGCGCAATAATCGCAATATTTCTAATTTCTTGGGCCATAGGAGCCTCCGGCGGAGCTTGGGCTCCGGCATAAAAAGTTAAAGGTTATTGGTTGTCGGGGAACATGCCACCAACGGATAACGGATAACCCGATCTGAAAACCGTCCCACTGCGTGGAACCAAATGAGGCGCGAACATATAGCTTTCCCCCTAAAAAGCAACCCCTACGTCTTCAAATGATTGGCATATCTACACAGGTTTTTAATCCACGAACCATTCGGATTGCCGTAGATTTTTTAGAATGAATGCCTGCGAAATTGGTGGATGGCTGCATATACGCCGCACGTTGGCGGCAGTAGTTCCCCTACTGACAAAAAGGACTGTAATTCCTTCGCCGCTTCAGGCAACATGTGCCACCATGATTACGTTTCTCGAAGGCAAACTGGATACAAAGCAACTCGCACGCATCGTAATGAACGTCGGCGGCGTCGGTTACGAAGCCCTCATCCCGCTCAGTAGCTATGACCAGCTTCCGCTGGAAGGAGAAAGCTGCCGCATCCTGACCTACCACCACATTACCGATGCCGACCAGCGCCTGTTCGGTTTCTGCACCGAGGACGAACGCGAAATGTTCACCCGCCTGCTGACCATCAGCGGTGTCGGCCCCAAACTCGCCATCAGCGTACTCAGCGGCCTGCCGGTACGTGAACTGAAATCGGCCTTGATCAACGGCGACATCAAACGCATCTCCTCCATTTCCGGTATCGGCAAGAAGACCGCTGAGCGCATCGTGGTCGAACTGCGGGACAAGTTTAGCTCCGGCGAACAGCTCGACGCATTTGCCCCGGCCGATGCCGCCCCCGGCGACCACCGTCTGCGTGATGCAGCCCTCGCCCTCGGCGCCCTCGGCCACAAGCCCGACGACGCCGCCAAGATGATCAAGGCCGTCGCCGGTAAGCTAACCACCAAAACCACGGTTGAAGACCTCATCCGCATGGCGCTGACGAAATAATTTTGACCGGATTACGGGATGCACGGGATTTGAATCTAGTTAATCCTGTTATCCTGTCTAAAAAATAGGTTTTATCTCGGCAACTATGAACAACGAAATCATCACACCGGACAAGGAATTCGAGCAGAAGCTGCGGCCGTCTCGCTTCGAGGATTTTACGGGGCAGGATAAGATCCGCGAACGACTGGAGTTGTTTGTCA
Organism: Pontiella sp.; assembly: GCA_050297095.1. Classification (GTDB taxonomy): domain Bacteria; phylum Verrucomicrobiota; class Kiritimatiellia; order Kiritimatiellales; family Pontiellaceae; genus Pontiella. The sequence continues at coordinate 3,439 of JBNKSB010000162.1, forward strand.
AGGCCGCCCGTCAGCGTGAAGACGTGCTCGACCATGTACTGCTCTCCGGCCCCCCCGGGCTCGGAAAAACCACGCTTTCCTACATTCTCGCTGACGCAATGGACGTGAACATCAAGTGCACCTCCGGCCCGGTGATCGACAAACCCGCCGACCTTGCCGGCCTGCTCACCAGCCTCGAGCGCGGAGATGTATTGTTCATCGATGAAATTCACCGCATGCAGCGCTCGGTGGAGGAATACCTCTATTCCGCCATGGAGGATTTCGTGATCGATATCGTAATCGACCAAGGGCCCAATGCCCGCTCGGTCCGGCTCAATATCCAACCCTTCACACTGATAGGCGCCACCACGCGTAGCGGCATGCTTTCGGCCCCGATGCGCTCGCGGTTCGGACTGGTCAACCGGCTCGACTACTACGATGCCGGCAACCTGTCCACCATCGTCAAACGCTCGGCCGGCATCCTGAAGGTGGAGATTGATGAAGACGGTGCAGTGGAAATCGCCTCGCGTTCGCGAGGCACACCGCGTATCGCCAACAACCTATTGCGCCGGGCCCGCGACTATGCGCAGGTCATGGCCGACAACCGGATCACAAAGGATCTCGCCGATCGGGCGCTCAACCTGTTGGACATCGACGGCGACGGCCTGGAGGAAATGGACAAGCGTATCCTCTCCTGCATCATCGAAAAATTTGGGGGCGGCCCGGTCGGGATCAACTCGCTCTCCGTTTCCGTCGGCGAAGAGGCCGATACGCTCGAAGAAGTCTATGAACCCTATCTCATTCAAGAGGGTTACCTCCAACGCACCCCGCAGGGTCGAGTGGCCACCACCCGCGCCTACTCCAAGTTCGGGCTAACACCACCGGAAAAGTAAAGTATCATGCCCGTCCAACCGACAGGGGAAACAGGATGAAGCAATACAGCAACATCATTGTGATGGGCAAGAGCGGCGCGGGCAAACAACCGCGCATCGACGTGCTCACAGAACGCTTCGGCCTAAAGCAACTCTCCACTGGCGACATCTTCAGAAAGTATCTCGGCCTGTTCAACGAGCTCGGCTACGAGGAACCCCTCGCACCGTTTTATGATTCCAGAAAAGGGGCTTTTGTCGATGATGCAGACATCAAGAAAACACTGGGCATTACGGACCGGGAGCATGCAAATGACATCGTGCTTGGGCTGAAAGCCAAGTTTTTCGTCAACCAGGGGCTCTTTGTCCCGGACGAAATAACCAATTCGCTGTTCGAATCGGCATTCCGCGCCATGGGCTATAAAGAGGTCGTGCTGGATGGCTTCCCGCGGACGCTGGATCAGGCCCGATTCCTAAAGGAGCTTGCCGATGCGCATGGCGTCCGATTAGATGCGATTCTGCTGGTGGAAAACGACGACGAGAGCATTATCCAGCGAACGGTCGGCCGGCGAATCTGCCAAAACTGCGGCGAGGTGTACCATATGGAATACAAGCCGCCGCCGGAAACCGGTTGCGGCGGCGACCAAAACAAACGTTGCGATGTAATACAACGGAGCGACGATACGATCGACAGCCTGAAGGCCCGTCTTCAAGAATTTCGATCGAAAGCCCAGCCCGCCATCGACTATCTGGTAGCGCAGGGAATCCCGCTCTACACGGCTCCGGGCAACCTGCCGGAGTTTACGCCCGAAGCCGTGAAAGCCAGCGTGTTCGAAGCGATGCAGATCGGCTAGTCCACGCGGTGCGTGACTTCCACAAGGTGGAAACCGAATTGGGTCTTCACCGGACCCTGCACCACGCCGACCGGTGCTGAAAAGACCACTTCGTCGAATTCGCGTACCATCTGCCCCGGCCCGAAGGTTCCCAGCGCCCCGCCCTGTGCGCCCGACGGGCACTTGGAATGCTCAAGGGCCAGCGCCTCGAAATCGGCACCGTTCTCAATCTGCTGTTTCAGGTCGAGGCATTCCGCCTCGGTTCCCACTAAAATATGTCGTGCTGCTGCTTGAGCCATCCTGCTCCTCCTTATTTATCTGATTTTTTAAAGTTTTCCAGCTTGGCGATATAGTCCTGAACCGACCAACCGGAATCGTACCCACCAATCTTTCCCAGTTTTTTCCCGGATGCAGAGATCAGATAGGCGCACGGATACCCACCCACCGGAAAATTCTTTATCAATTCCGGATATTTATCTTCCCAGCGCTCTTTGTCCCTGGACTCTGAAAAGTCGGCAACAAACAGGACCAGATTGCCATTGGCATACTCCTCGAATGCCTTCTGACTTAGGATGTGTTCCTCCAGTTTTACACAGTAGCCACACCATTCCGGAGCCGTGTAGAGCAAGAAGATTGGCAAGCCGTATTTCTCCGCCTCCTCCTTCACATCATCGTAGTCATCCTCCCACCTTGCCCTGCGCGCAGCAAGTTTAGCCGCCCGTTCCTGTTCCTGCCGATCCTGTTCATACTGCTTGATATACTCCTGGTCGGCATCGCTCAATACACCAAGATCCAACGGGCAAATTTTATGATTCGCAGCGAGCTTCAGATAAACCTTGCCATCCTTGACCTTAACGATGTCCGCCTCGAGTGTTTTTCCTTCGGCATTGGTCCATGTCCGCGCCTGAACAGCAGCAGACAAACACAGTCCTGCTATCAACAAACCCATTACCTGATGTTTCATTGGGAGCCTCTTTCCAGATACTGGGCTCCTCCCAATGTAGCGAAGCCGGTTTTTTCGAGGTCGGTCCACAGCGTGCCGTCGCCGGAGTGGATGATATTGAACTTCATCAGCGGATTGAGCGTTTCGGCGAAGCGCCATTGGGCATAGGCCAGCGGATCCTTGAATGCCGCGGTTTTGAGCTGGAGCCCGTTGGCCTTTTCGCCTTCGACCATCTGGAGAGCGGACGCCTTCGCCTGCCCCAGCACCCGCACCTTGTTGGCGTTGATCGCCGCGGTCTGCTTTCGGATCTCGGCCACCTTCTTAAGGGTTTGCGCCTGGATCTGCGCTACCTGCTTTTCCAGATCGGCTCCGATCTCGGCCTTCAGCTTTTCGGTTTCCTGCTGGACCTTTTCGCCGTACTGCTTGATCAACGAAAGTTGCGTGTTCAGTTCAGCTTCCTTGCGGGCGGTGTTCTGCCGCTCCTTATTGGTCAGATCCTGCTCGACGGCAATACTGGCCTGCTGAATCGGCGCTCGGATGTCATCCGGCACCTCGACATGGCGGATCAACGCATTATAAACCTTGATGTTCTTGCTCCCCAGCGTCTGTTCCAGCGAAGCCGTTAGATCGTTCTGGAACTTTTCACGCCCTTCGCCCACGATGAAATCCTTGGCGCGATACTCGGACCCCTTGTTGCGGGAGATCGACGTGATTTGCGGCATGATAATCTTATCGATGACGGCGGGAAGATCGCCATAACGCCGGTAGATGCCGGCGATATCGCTCGGGTCAAACTCGAACTCGACAGTCATATCGAGGCTGATCGTAAAGCCATCGCGCGACGGAAAGCTGACCAGCTCCTGCAGGGTCATTTCACCTTGGTTAAACTGCACATTCCCCGTTGTCACAGCCTGTGCGGAACGGCGTTGTCCGCCCTGTTCCATCTTTTTGTTGTAGTAGTCAACGCGCTTGGCCTCCTGCATCTCAAGCATGTTGTTCTGAAGCGCATTGAGCGCCCGGTTCTGTCCCAGCTGCCGGGCCTTGGTGACCACTTTGCTTCCGCTCTGTCCCAGCAGGGAAACCTGATTGATCCCGATCTCGAGAACATCGACCTTGTATTCCTTGCTGTTCACATAGTAGAGCCCGGGTTGCAGCACATCCTTGCGGACGCCCTTCTGGTTGTCGCCGGCAAACTGACCATTTGGAGCCTGCTCACCCGAGAGCGAGGTAATCACACCGGCGTAGCCGATCGGGATACTGATGGCGTCAACAATTTCAATGTTGTAGCCGTAGGGGTTCATCCGGTACTTGCCCGGACCTAGCACGCTATGCCAGATGCCTTTCTGTCCGCGCGCGGCAATAAACTCGCCTTCCGGCAGCTCCTGCCCCACCTTGGAGGTCACGATCCCGACCTTACCCGGCGGAATGATGGTGACCCGGACGATTTCACGATCATAGAAGATGGGGTTGAGGAAATGGCGGCCTTCGCCCAGCGGCTCTTCCCAAATGCCCTTTTGCCCCTTCTTGGCCAAGATCTGGCCGGGTTCCAGCGGATCGCCGTTCTTGGCGGTAATGATGGCCATACGGTTTGGACCGACGTAGAAGCGGCAGAATCCCCACAGCCACATGAATTCCAACGCAACCAGAACAACAACAATACCAACAACTGCCTTCACGATATTTTTCATTTCCGGCCTCCTTTCGCGGGAGCAAATGTGCTGAAGATGCCGCCCACTCCGTCGGCGGAATCGGAGCTCAGCAGCGAAATCACCTGCGGGCCCAGTTTTTCATAGAGCACATAGCGAGCGAATCCAAGCCCGCTGCCAAAGGCGCTTACGCGGTTTTCAAGCACCGCCGCCTCGGCTTCGTTCTGCGCCTTGATGGCATCCTGCTCGCCGCCGGCCGACAGCACGATGGCTTCGGCCTGGAATTCGGCAGCCTCGTATTCCACCTGCGCCACATCGAGCTCTTTCTTCGCGGCGATCAGGCGGACGCTCTGGTCCTGCTCGGCATCGATCACGGCGCGGATGCGCTTCGTATCGGCCTCCACCTTTTCGCGATTCTGGATCGCGAGCATTTCCTGTTTCGTCAATTCGGCCTTCGACTTGGCCTGCACGATCTGTTGCTCATACTTGGCCGCATTCTGTACCGCCAACTCGCGGTCGCGGGTGATGCTGGCAATCGCGTCGGGCACGATAATCTTGCGAATGTTCACCGCCTTAATGTCGAGTCCCCAGCCCTTGGCCTTCGAGCGCAGATGTTCCTCCAAATCGTTCTGAAACTTCTGGCGGGTCTCCCCGACAATAAAGTCGACGGCCGGATGCTTGCTGCCCTCGATACGGCTGAAACCGCGCGCACGCGGCAGGATAAGCTTCTTGATGATGTCGTCCATGTCGCCGACGCGGTGGGTCAGGAACGCGGATTCGTCGCGCTGGATCGCAAACTCAATATAGCCTTCCACCGTGACCGTAAAGCCGTCGAGTGTCAGGAAACTGATCACATCGCTACCGGTCATTTCGAAGGGTTGGCTCTGGAGGTTGACCTCGACCGAGTTGTAGATGTAGGGATTGAGATAATGCGTGCCCGGATCCAGCAGCATGCCGGAGACCCCTTTCATGCCCGGATCGACCATGAAGGTATTGCGCTTGTCCGCCGCCAGGTCGTTGTTGAGCACATCCTTGCCCGTCAGCGCGGTCACGACCCCCACATACCCCGGCTGAATGTCGATTGCCTTGAAGTCGGCCACATCGTACGCGTAGGGATTGATACGGTATTTGCCCGGACGCAGAATCTCCTTCACAATGCCGCGCTGCCCTTCGTTTTCGGCAATGATCTTGCCGGGGGGAAGCTCTGCGCCGTAGAGACGGGTCATGACCGCCAACCGGCCGGCCGGCACGTCGGTGATATCCTCGATTTTCCAACTCCAGGTGTAGGGATTGCGAAAATAACGGCCTTCAGGCAGCACGGCCAGCTGGATCCCCTTCTGCCCCTCTTCCAACGCAATGACCTGGCCGGGAGGAAGATTCTCGCCGGTCTTGCGGATCAGTACCGCAATCTTGCCCGGACCGGGTTCAATCCGGCAGAAAAACCAAATAAAAATAAATGCGGCTACAAGTATGGCAACGATTAATGCAGGCACCGAGGTCAATAACGGAATGTTAAACTGCACCTTCGGCGGCCTGAAGTCGACTTGATCACTCATCCCCAACCTCCTGTCTATGTGTTTTCAAGGATGGGTAAGAGGCTAACACGCCCTACTACATCGACCACTATTAATTTGGATCAAAATTGTAATGACGGAGGCTCTTCCACTTTCCCCGATAAAGCGTTGAGCCCCACCGGTCGGACTGCTAGTTTTCCCGCTCAATTTCACCAACAAGTCTACAGGAGTAAAAAACATGTCCATTCATCCCAACGCAGGAAAGCCGGTCGCGAAGGAAAACCTGACCGATGTCGCTGAACTGATCAGTCTCTACTATGAGACCCAGCCTGATGTCACCAACCCGGACCAGAAGGTCGCCTTCGGCACCTCCGGCCACCGCGGCTCCTCGCTGAAAACCAGCTTTACCGAAGACCATATCATGGCCATATCGCAGGCCATTTGCGAATACCGCGCCAACCAAGGCATCACCGGCCCGCTCTTTATGGGCAAGGATACCCACGCGCTCTCGATCCCCGCCGAAAAAACCGCGCTCGAAGTCTTCGCCGCCAACGGCGTAACCGTCATGATCGACAAGGATGGCGGCTTCACCCCCACGCCGGTTATTTCCCATGCGATCCTCGCCTACAACAAAGACCGCACCGAAGGCTTGGCCGATGGCGTGGTCATCACCCCGTCGCATAATCCGCCCGACAACGGCGGCTTCAAGTACAACCCGCCCCACGGCGGCCCGGCCGACACCGACGCCACCGGATGGATCGCCGACCGCGCCAACGAACTGCTGGCTGAAAATAACGATGAAGTTGAAAGCCTCTACTACCCCGAAGCCCTCGCCGCCGAAACCACCGTCGCCTACGACTTCATCACCCCCTATGTCGAAGACCTCGGAAACGTCATCGACATGGAAGCCATCAGAAAGGCCGGACTGAAGATCTGCGCCGACGCCATGGGCGGGTCCGGCCTGCGCTACTGGAAACCGATTGCCGAAAAGTACGGCCTCGACCTCACCATCCGCAACGCCACGGTCGACTATACCTTCAGCTTCATGACTGTCGACGGCGACGGCAAAGTGCGCATGGACTGCTCGTCACCCTATGCCATGGC
>JBNKSB010000163.1:0-8020 GCA_050297095.1 Pontiella sp.
CGCGGTTTGACCATGCTCGTGCGCATGGGAGACGAGGTGCGCGTATGGAAGCACTACCATCATCAGAAGGTAGAGGATTGCCACAATGGTCCGTCTCGGTTTCACGCGGCATAGAAAATAGCAATGGCCGGGATTCGTCAAGCGCCAATACGGACCGGATCGGTGCTTGATTGTTCGTTCGGGAAATTGGACGAAAAACCCGGTTGATTTCCCCGGGGGGAGTGTGTAGCTTTCCCGACTCGTTCCGTTTTAGGAGAGGTGTCTGAGTGGTTTAAAGAGCACGCTTGGAAAGCGTGTGTGCGTTAATAGCGTACCGGGGGTTCGAATCCCCCCCTCTCCGCCATTTTATATCCGCGGACCGAAACAACGCTTTTAAGCGAGCGTAGCTCAGTGGTAGAGCTTCACCTTGCCAAGGTGAATGTCGAGAGTTCGAATCTCTTCGCTCGCTCCATTTTAAGACCGGCCTGCTTCGGCAGGCCGGTCTTTTCCTTTTCTGAACCAGCGGGAACGCCGATGTTGTTCTTTTGCCGGGCGACTGCTACAAATGCGCCGTCATTTTTAACGGGGGAAGTAACATGGCCTTGACACGGTTCAGCGTATCGCTAGACGAGGATCTGGTTCGGCAATTCGATGCCAGGATCAAGGAAGATGGTTGTCCAACGCGTTCAAAGGCAATCGGCGATCTGATCCGGGAGAGCTTGGTCCAGACCGAATGGGCGACGGGCGAGGAGATTGCTGGTTCCATCGTGATGGTATTTGATCACCACAAACCTGATATAGCCCGGAAACTGACGGCCATTCAGCACGACTACCACAAAACTATTCTATCGTCGCAGCATATCCATCTCGATCACGACAACTGCCTCGAAACCATCATCGTACGGGGTCGTCCCGAGATCGTGAGCGAGCTGGTCAAACGACTCAAGGCCGTTAAGGGGCTGAAGCACGCCTCACTGGCGGCGGCCACGACGGGGCAGCGGCTTAGCTGAACCTCGTATCAAATCCAAGGAACCCGCTGTTTGCCCTCGCAGAGTGTTACGAATTTTTGATAGGTGTTACTTCAGTTCGGTAGCCAAGAAAAACAGGAACGCAGCATGCATATGGCAGACGCATTGATTTCACCCGCCGTGGGCGGAACGCTGTGGGCGGTGGCGGGCGGCACGATCGCCTTCTGCGCCCGCAAGGTCAAACAGACCATGCAGGATCATCTCGTTCCCCTGATGGGGGTGATGGGGGCGTTTATTTTCGCGGCGCAGATGATCAACTTCTCGATTCCCGGAACCGGGTCGAGCGGGCATCTTTGCGGCGGGCTGATGCTGGCGATCCTGCTGGGTCCATACGCCGCTTTTCTGGTGATTGCTTCGGTGCTGACCATTCAGGCGTTCTTCTTTGCGGACGGTGGCCTGTTGGCACTGGGGTGCAATATTTTCAATATGGGCTTCCTATCGATTTTCGTGGCATATCCGCTCTATCGGGCGTTGGTGAAAGGTCGGCATGGGACATCCCGGGCCTGGGCGGCGTCGGTCGTGGCGGCGGTGGCCGGATTGCTGCTCGGCGCGTTTTGCGTCGTACTGGAAACCACGGCGTCCGGTATTTCCGAGCTACCGTTCGACACGTTTGTGTTCATGATGCTGCCGATCCATCTGGCGATTGGGATTGTTGAAGGACTGGCCACGGCGACCGTGGTATCGTTTGTTGCGCAGGCGCGTCCGGAAATCCTGCAGGGAGAGGCGGCGACGGGGGTTCGTACGCGGCCTGTAGTCGTTGGTCTGGCGGTTGCGGCGGTCATCATTGGCGGGGCGGTGAGTTGGTTTGCCTCCACACATCCCGACGGGCTCGAATGGTCCATCGCCAAGGTTGCCGGTCACGAAGCAGTCCCTGATGACGGCGCTGGCATCCACAAGGATCTGGCCGATCTCCAAACGAAAACCGCGCTCTTGCCGGACTATGCATTCAAGGCGGAAGGAGCCGAAAAAGATGCTGGCGAATCGTGGCCCGCTGTAAATACCGGAACCTCCGTATCGGGTCTGGTTGGAGGTTCGCTGACGCTGGGGTTGGTTTTACTGATGGGTTTCGCCCTCCGATTGCGCCCTAACCGGCAGGCAGAGTAGGGGAATTCCAATGGGTGTGGCGGATTGGGTTGAAATTGGACGGATTGATGAGCTGGGACGGATGAATACCCCGGTTCATCGTCTGGATGCCCGCGCCAAAGTATTGGTCACGCTGGTGTTCATCGGATTGGTGATGTCGTTTCCCCGCTATGAAATCTCCGCCCTCGTTCCCTTCCTGCTCTATCCCGTCGCCCTAGCGGAATGGGGTTGCATTCCCGCGCGCCATATTGTGAAGAAGATCCTCGTGGCGGCACCGTTTGCGGTGATCATTGGCTTGGTTAATCCGCTGCTGGATCATCATCCCGTGGGCCGTATTGGTCCCGTGGTGTTGACCGGCGGCTGGGTTTCATTCGTTTCGATCCTGTTTCGTTTTATTCTGACGGTCGGGGCGGCATTGGTATTGGTGGCCTGTACGGGTATGCATCGTCTGGGCGCCGGATTGGAGCGGCTCGGTGTACCGCGCGTCTTCGTGATGCAACTGCTCTTTCTCTATCGCTATCTGTTTGTCGTGTCCGACGAAGCCGTGCGGATCATGCGCGGCGTTTCGCTTCGCGCCAACGGCGTGGCCTCGTTGCGGCTACGCGTATATGGCTCGCTGGTGGGGCAACTGCTTTTGCGATCGATGGATCGCGCCGATCGCGTCTACCGCGCCATGGTCGCCCGCGGTTTTGACGGCGAGGTTCGCCTCCTGAAGCCGCCGGCGTTGCGGTGGCCGGACGCTGTATTCGTGGCCGGCTCGCTGGCCTATCTCATTGCGGTGCGGATCTGGAATCTCGCCGATGTACTGGGCCATCTGATGACGGAGGCGCTTTAATGGACAATCCCGCTTTGGAAATTCACAATCTCCATTACAGCTATCCCGACGGAACGGAAGCGCTCAATGGGATCTCATTTTGCATCGAACGCGGATCCGCCATGGCGCTGGTCGGTGCCAACGGGGCTGGTAAATCGACGCTGCTGCATCATCTGAACGGCTATCTGACGACCACACGCGGTGAGGTCTGCATCGGCGAAACATCCGTGACGCGCAAGACCGTCGCTTCGATTCGGCAGTCGGTCGGCATGGTGTTTCAGGATTCCGACGACCAGCTGTTCATGCCGACGGTTGCCGAAGATGTCGCCTTCGGCCCGCTGAATGCCGGCCTGACTTCGGAGCAGGTGGCTCAGCGCGTAGATTCCGCGTTGGAGCGAGTAGGGGTAAGCCACCTGCGGGAGCGACCTCCCTACCGACTTTCTTCCGGCGAAAAACGGGCCGTCGCCATCGCCACCGTTCTTGCCATGGAGCCGGATATTCTGGTGATGGACGAGCCCTCGTCCAATCTGGATCCACGTGCACGCCGCCGGCTGATCGAGCTGCTCAGGTCCTTCGACCACACGCGCATCATCGCCACGCACGATCTGGAACTGGCGGTCGAAGTCTGTTCGCGGGTCATCGTGCTCGACGAGGGGCGCGTTGTGGCCGACGGCCTCATGCTGGACATCCTCAACGACGAGCCGCTCATGCTCGCCCATGGTCTCGAACGCCCGCACATCCTGCGGCACGCCCATCCGCACGGCTGAGGGCATCAACGCAAAGGCGGTGTCGGCGGATTGTTGTCTTCCGGCCTTTGTGGTAGAAGAAACGGGAAATCGTTCACAAGGAGCTGACGGTCATGCCATTGACGATTGCCCATCCTGCCGCCGTCCTGCTGTTCAGGCATAGCCGCCTGCCGATCTCCGCACTGGTCATCGGCAGTCTGGCTCCGGACTTTGAATATTTCCTGCACTTGTCGCCGCGAACCGATTTTAGCCATACCGCGCCGGGCCTTTTTGCTTTCTGTATTCCCGTCGGTTTGGTGGCGTTTTGGGTCTTCCACTATGTCTGGAAGCGGCCGCTGCTTGCCATGGCGGGCGGAAGTACCGAGCATTACAAACCCTTCCATTTCTGGCCGTTGCCGCGGTTGTTCATGGTTTGCTGCGAGCTTCTCATCGGTGCCCTGATCCATATTCTATGGGATTCGTTCACGCATGACTATGGCTGGCTGGTGCAGCGTGTCGAAGGATTGCGCCAAGGCATTCCGCTGGGCCGGCTGGAGCCGCCGCTCTACCAGGTTCTGAACCTCATAAGCAGTGTGTTTGGAATCGGCGTTCTGGTGTTTGTTGCCTTCTATCATCGCCAGTGGACCTGGCGGGCGGTTACGCACCATTGGCCCATGATGGTAGTCGCCGGATGGATGACCATTGGCGGGGGCGTTGCCTTGGGTATGTTGGTGGCCGGCGATGTCTCCACCGCCGAAGGTCTGCACCGCTGGCTCGGTTGCGGTCTGGTGGTCGCCAGCCTGATCCTCATATCCGTCATCACGTTTTTCAGCCTGCTATGGCACCTGCACCACCGCCGTCCCGGCTCCGTGCTGTAAACGCCTCAATCGTGCACGTAACGGTCGCTGCCGAAAAATCCCAAATCAAAGCTACTAACCGAGAGAGGGGTTCGGTAGCTTGTTGGGCCTTTGGGATTCGTATGATTGATTTTATCCAGGTGAGCAAGCAGTTCGGCACGCAGGATGTGCTGAAGTCGGTGACGTTCCGCATCAATGCGGGCGAGCGCATTGGCATCGTTGGTCCAAACGGAGCCGGCAAGTCCACCATTTTCAGCCTCATCAGTCATGATATCGAGGCCGACAAGGGCGAGATCGTCATCCCGAAGCACTGCCGCATCGGCTACCTGCATCAGCAGTTGAATCCGCATGCGGTGGATCTCAATCTACTCGACTATACCGAGGATTCGATTCCCGAACTGAAAACCATTCCCGAAAAAATCCATGCCTTGGAAGCGGGGATCGGATCGATGCCTCCGGCCGAAAAGGAACGGGCTCTCCGGAAAATCGGCGAGTTGCAGCATACGTTCGAGCATCTGGGGGGCTACGAAATGCGTTCCCGTGCCGAAGCGGCGCTGTGCGGTCTGGGATTTCATGTAGGGGAATTCGACAAGCCGTTTGCCTCGTTTTCCGGCGGCTGGCAGATGCGCGCCGAGCTGGCCCGCACGCTCATTGCCAATCCCGATCTGCTGATGCTCGACGAGCCGTCCAACTTTCTCGACCTCCCGGCGGTGGAATGGCTGCAGAAGTTCCTGCGGGCGTATGAGGGCACGATGCTGCTCATTTCGCACGACCGCTACCTGCTGCGTTCGCTGGCCAATGTTACGCTGGAAATCGCCGGCGGCAATGCCACGCGCTATCAGGGCGGTTACGACTATTATTTGAAGGAGCGCGAAGACCGTATCCATCACCAACTCGCCGCCAAGAAAAACCAGGACCGCGAAATCGAGCAGATCGAAAGCTTTATCCGTCGTTTCCGGGCAAAAAGCACGAAGGCCGCGCAGGTGCAGAGCCGGATCAAGCAGCTCGAAAAGATAGAGCGGCTGGATGCGCCCGCCACCGTCGCGAACAACTCCAAAATCCGTTTGGCCGATCCGCCGCATTCCGGCCACGAAATCATTCGCCTCGAACAGGGCGGGATGACCTACGATGGCAAGCGATGGATTTTTCAGGGATTGAATCTCAACATAAACCGTGGCGAAAAGGTGGCGCTGGTCGGCTACAACGGGATGGGCAAGACCACGCTGCTACGGACGTTGGCGGGGGCGCTGGAGTTGAGCGCCGGCAAACGGGTGTTGGGGCATAAGGTGGTGGTCGGCTACCAATCGCAGGACTTCGCGGAAACCATGCCGCCGGAAAAGTCGGTCTATCACATCGTGAAGGAAGGCAATTCCACCGCCTCGGAATCCGATGTCCGCAAACTACTGGGTGGGTTTGGTTTTAGTGGCGACTCGGTCGACAAAAAGTGCGAGGTGCTCAGTGGCGGCGAAAAAATCCGACTCGCCTTTGCGAGACTCTTTATCGATCCGCCCAACTTCCTGCTGCTCGACGAGCCGACCACGCATCTCGACGTCAATGGCCGCGAAGCACTTGAATCGGCGCTGAAGCATTACAAGGGCGCACTCTGCGTGGTTAGCCACGACGTAACTTTCGTTCGGGAGATTGCAGAGCATATCATCGCGATCGATGATACCGGGGTCACCCGTTACCCCGGTGGATACGACTACTATATGGAGAAGGTTGCAGCGCGAGCGGGTGAGGGGGAGAAGGGGAGTGTGGGCGATGGAGGGACGGCGTCCTCGTCGTCCCCGGTCGAAAAACCTGCCGAAAAGGGCAAGGAAGCGCGTAAGGCGCGCGCCCAGCAGCGCGAGGCGGAAAAGGCGCTAAAGAAGATCGAGTCAAAGATTGAGAAGCTGACCGAAGAGCAGGCCGAACTGACCGAGGAAATGATGTCGCGTCGCGATGCCGACTTTGCCGCCATCAATACCCGCCTCGCCCAGATCCAGAAAGAGATCCAGCGGCTTGAATCCGACTGGGAGCAAACCGCTGAAGCGTTGGAAGCGTAGGGGCGCTCGCACAAAAGACGCGAAGGTGAAAAAAAGGTTTGGGGGCTGGCGTCCTCGACGTCCATCTGTACAAGGCGCTCGGCGGCGGTTGGAAACGGATGGAGTAGGTCATGAAAAAGTGCTCTGGATACGCTTTCTTTTCCGACCTGGCGATGTCTGCGGCATTTGTCTTTTTCGTCGCCTGCTGTCAGAGATGATGTTGGCAAGGAGTGATTTGGCGCAAGTCGATGACATCAACTGCGGAGTAAAAAACTAATGAAGTTTGATAAATGTCCCTGTGGAAGCGACGTATTGTTTAATGAATGCTGCGGCGGACTCGTTAGTGGACGTCGAAAGGCCCAAACCGCGGAGCAATTGATGCGTTCGCGCTATACCGCCTATGTGATGAAGAAGGTCGACTACCTTGTTCGCACCACGCTTCCCGCCGAACGGGAAGATGGCCTGGCCGATTCCATCCGGCGCTGGATGCGGCAGATCGAATGGATCAAGCTGCACGTCATCGCTACGGAGGCGGGCGCTGCCTCGGACCAATCCGGCCGCGTGGAATTCATGGCCGAATACGTGTCCGGCTCCGATCCGGGCCGCCACCACGAATGCTCCGTCTTTAAAAAGCACAAGGGTGAGTGGTTTTACGTAGGCGAAGGAGACGAGTCGATCTAGGCTGGACTTTCCTGTCCGGGACGTTTCCGCTATAACCGCCCGCTTATGGATCCAAAGAAACTACCCATCTATGAACTGCGCGCTGATTTGACGGCGGCGCTGGGAACCGAGAACCGCATCGTCATTGAAGCGCCGACGGGGTCGGGTAAATCGACGCAGGTGCCGCAGATGGTGCTGGATTGCGGGGTCGCCGGTCCCGGGGAAGTCGTTGTACTTCAACCGCGCAGGCTGGCGGCGAGGTTGCTGGCCAAGCGCGTCGCGTTCGAACGCGGCGAACCGCTGGGCGGCGAGGTGGGCTATCAGGTGCGCATGGAGAGCGCTATTTCGGCCAAGACGCAAATCCGCTACGTGACCGAGGGCATCCTGCTTCGCCAATTTCTTTCCGATCCGGAACTGCGCGGCATTTCGACCATCATTTTCGACGAGTTCCACGAGCGCCACATCTACGGCGACATTACGCTTGCCCGCGCACTGCGTCTCCAACAGACACGGCCGGATCTGAAGATCATCGTTATGTCGGCCACGCTCGATGCCGGGCCGTTGCGCGAATACCTCGCGCCGTGCCGCGAGTTGAAGAGCGAAGGGCGCATGTTTCCGGTCGAGATCGGCTATGCGAAAAAGCGGATCGACTTTCGCAAGCACCCCGTCTGGGAAGCCGCCGCCGATGCGTTTGAAAAGGCGATCGAATCCGGCGCGGAGGGCGATGTGCTGGTGTTCATGCCGGGCGGCTACGAGATTGCGCGTACGGTCGAGGCCATCCGATCACGTCGTTGTGCCCGCGACTTTGCCGTACTTCCGTTGCACGGCGAGCTGTCGCCGCGCGATCAGG
>JBNKSB010000164.1:0-9204 GCA_050297095.1 Pontiella sp.
CAGATCCGGCTGGTAGGCCGGCATTTTGCGTTCGGATTCGTGGCGGGGTGCGACCGGCATTCTGCGGCGGCCGATCATGAACATCAGGGCGAAGAATAGTACGTGGGGAAGCACCAGGGTGAACCAGGCCAGATAAGGGCTGAAAGAACATACGCCCGCCAGCACGGCGAGCCCCGGAACCAGCCACCTTGACCGTCGGGCAACCAGTGCCCAAACCACCGGTGCGAGGCCGATCAGCAGAAGGACAAGGGTCTTGACCGCTTCGAAGCCGGCATTGATCAGGGTCAGGCGCACCGACAAGCCGCCGTCGGAACCCGTTACCGACTTCGTGAAGATCCATTGCGCCGGCACGCCACCTTGGACTCCGGCAAGATCAACCGTTGCCACAGCCACCGAAACCGTAACCACCAAGGCGGCGGCAAGCATGATCAGGACTTGCAGGACGGTGACGGCGGAAACCGGGGTTCCTCCACCTACGCGGCGTCCGAGAAAATAGAGCGTGAGTGCAAGAACGCCCGATGCCACCAGCCAGGGGAACCCCATGGCCGATCCAGTCCCGGCCAGCATGGAACCCCACCCCACCTTGCGGCGCGACAGTTCCGGCGGCAGTTCCATGTTGCCCTTGGCACCGGCCAGTTGCCGCCCTTCCGGCAAATGGAACGACCACTGGGCAAACACGGCCTGGGTATCCACCTCGGGCGCCTCGAAGGCCATGTGGGTAAACATGCCGGGCTTTCCGAGCTGCTGGGCATAGGTGACTTCGATCTTGAGCGGTGCGTTGGGATCGCGCCGGCGCTCGACGGGAACAAGCACCTCGCCATCGCCACGCTCAAGCACCTGCACCTTGCTTTCGTCCACCTTGACCGACCACAGGGATGCATGCTCCGGCAGCCGCAGCGCAAGATACTGGCGGTCGGTGTTCTTGACGTGGTAGATCGCCACGGTGACGGCTTCGCCCTCCTTGCCGATGGTCGTGTCGAACGTGGCATGGTCCGCCACCTGCGTCAGCAGCGGCTGGGTGTCGAAGCGCTTGATGCGCACGGTCGCCTCGTGGGGCGCCGCCGTGTATTTGTAGGCGTGCATGATCGGGTCGTTTACCAGCAGGGCATATTCCTCGGGCACCTCGTCGACATCGATCTGCAGGATGCTGTCTCTCTTCCCCGCCTCTTCCGCCAGCGCGAGGTTGGCGGCGCCGGCCAAGGCGATGTAGCCCGTCTCGTTCTCGATGTCCAACGTCTCGACGCCGCCGACCAACAGGTCCTCGCCCTGATACTTTGCCGGATGGTCGTAGGTCAACAGCAGCGTATAGTCGCCAATCACCTTCTGCTGGAGTTGAATCGTCAGTTCGTCGCCATCCTGCGTCCAGTTGCGGATATCGCGCCCCTTCACCTCGACGTTGCGGTAGCCATTCGGAACCTTGAGTGTGAAACTGCGAGTCGGCGCGTTGGCGATATTGTAGGTGATCAGGCAACTGCCGAACGCGCCGCTTTCACCCAGCGATACCAGATGGAACGCTTCGGCATGGATCGAGGAGAGTTCCTGCCGCACCCCGACACGGCCGGACCAATCCGGCCCCTTGAACCGGAAGGCCTGCCGCGCATCAGCAATCTTGATCGGCAACGAACCGGTGTTGACCTCGCGCAGCCCGTCCAGGTTGGCTCCCTCCAAACGGGTTCCCGTTTCTCCCCGTAGCACGATAAACCCGCGTTCGGACTTCGCGTCCGCCACGCGGAAAAGCGGCATCTGGAAGCCAGTGGCCCCTTCCGCCAGCGTCTTTTCCAAACGCACCTGAAGCAGCGCGCGGTTGTCGACCGCCTTCTTGAAATAGACCTTGATCCAGCGCGATCCGTCGCGGTCGCGCACGTCGTAGTCCGCCACGTTCCGCCCTTCAACGGCGGTGACCGTCCAGTTGTCCGATACTTCCAGCTCCATGTCTCGGATGGGCGCATCACGTACTTCAAGATCGACCTTCGCATCGAGCGAGGCATCGCTTTCACTCAGCGCCAGCACCAGTTGGTCCTGCGCATGGAGCGAGGTCACGATATTGTCCGCGGTTAGCTTCATGCTGAACGGCATGTTGGCGAACATGTACGCATAGAGGCCGCGCGCCGGACGGTTGAGCTGCCCCCAGTTGACCGCATCCGGCTCCACCTGCGTCAAGCCGCCCAGCTCGTCGATCAGCAGCTTGATGGTGCTGTCCGTACCGACCAGCACCACGCCGTTGGCCCGGATAACGCCTTGCGGCTCGAGCACCGGAAATTCGAAGGAACAGGGAAAGTCCGGCAGCGACTCTTCCGCCTGGACGGTCAAGACATACTGTTTTTCATGCGGACGGCTCAGCTCGACCAAGAGCTGCCGCACGCCGTCTTCCTCCCGGACGTTCCAGGAAAGCACATCCGCACCGGAAACCTGGATGATGTTCAGGCCCGCCGGAAGCGACATCGCGATATCCTTCATGCGCCCCTGCGGAATCGTATAGGTAAACTGGCCCTGCAACAGCATGGCCCCGACCTTGGCCGAGCCGATCAGGATGCTGTCGCACGAAGCCACCAGCTCGCCGGACAGCTTTTCGAGTTCCGGGCTCCAGTCGATCCGCACGGAACCGGACGGAGGGAGATAGGCCCGGATGCGCTTTTCATCGAGCTTTTCCGTGCGGGGCGCCTTGGCCACCTCGACCTTGTAGCCATCCTTTTCGGCTTCAAGGGTGATCTGGCGCACCGTGGCGGACGGCAGCCCGAAGACCGCCGCGCGCCGCTGCCCCGAGGAAAAGACCTTGGCTTCGAAATCGATCGAAACATCCTGCTTGCCGTTCTTTTTGAATTCGATGTAGTAGGCGCCGTTTTCCAGCACCATTTCGGCCCCGCGTGGAAGCTTGATCCGAGTCGGCAACACCGCCCCGTCGAGCACCATGATCCGTGCCGGCGCATCCTCGACCTGCGCCTCGAACGCCATCTCCAGGGCCAGCTCCTTCTCTGATATGCTACCGGTCAGATCGATCTGTTTGATCGCCACGTCGGCACCAGCCCAGCCCGCAAACAGGCAAGCCGCCAAAAACATCCATGCACGTTTCATAGTCCGTATCTCCATTCACTAACGTTCCAAACCATTCGCGACCGATATCAGCCGCAGCAGTTCCTGCACTGTGCCATCGATATCCAGCGCCACAGCCGACGGCTGAAGCACCCGCAAAATATCCGGCATTTCGGTTCCTTCGCTGTATGGGCTGCGGCGCAGGTGTTCCGCAAATTCGGCCACACAGGCGGCCAGCTGGAATCGGGGACTCGCATCCTCGAAGCGCGCCTTGCGTTCGGCATCCATCACACGGCTGCTGATCTCCTCGATCGCACCGTTGTCGGTCCTTCGATAGCGTACATACACCGAGGCGATCGGATCGCGTTCCAGTGCGTCCGGCTTCAATTCAACCTCGTACAGCGCCGTCACCGACTGGCCCGATCCAACCTCGCCCGCATCCACCGTATCGTCGCGGAACTGCTCCTTGGTCAGCTGGCGGTTTTCGTAGCCGATCTGGCGGTAGCGCAGCACGCGGGAGGGATCGAACTCGATCTGGATCTTCACGTCGCTGGCAATCGTGTGCAGCGTGGCGGCCAGCTGGTCCACGAACAGATGGCGGGCCTCGTCGGGCGTATCGACGTAGGCGTAGGTGCCGTCGCCGCTGTTGGCCAGACGCTCCAGCAGTGCGTCGTCGTAGGAGCCGGCCCCGAATCCGAGAACGGAAAGATAGACGCCTTTCGTCCGGAACTCCGCCACCTGCTGCAGGATTGCCTCGGGATCCAGCTCGCCCAGGTTGGCCACGCCGTCCGACATGACGATGATGCGGTTCGAGTCGCCCGCTTTGAATCCGTCGGTAGCCAGCTGGTACCCCAGCTCAAGCCCCTTGTCGAACTGCGTCGGACCGCCGGCCTGCAATCCATTGACCGCGTCCAGCAGATCGGCCTTCTGGCTGACCGGCGTATGCTCGCAGACCAGCCGCGCCTCCCCGCCAAACTGCACGATCGCCACCCGGTCCTCCGGATTGAGTTGGTCGATCAGCAGCGACAACGATTGCTTTACGAGGCCCAGCCGTTCCGGCGTGCTCATCGAGCCGGAGGTATCGATCACCAGCGTCAGGTTGGCACCGCGATGGTCGTCGCGCCCGATGCGGCGGCCCTTGACGCCGATCTTCAGCAGTTCCATCCGCGACCGGAACGGCGAAGGCGCCATTTCCGTGTGCACGGCAAAGGTCTGCCCACCGGCCGGCGGGCGGTAGTTGTAGTCGAAGCTATTGATGAATTCCTCGGTGCGCACCGCTTCCGGCTCCGGCAGATTGCCCGAAAGAAGCTGCTGCCGAGCCAAGCCATACGACGCCGTATCGACATCGATCGAGAAGGTCGAGAAGGGATTCTCCGCCGCCATCACGTAGGGGTTGAACTCTGCCGGCTTGCGCGGACGGGCCTTGGGAGCGGGTTCTTCCGTAATAGCAGGGTTCCAACCCTTCTTCTCGCCCGACATCGCGGCGGCCCGAACCGAACCTTCAAGACGGGCTTCCGCTTGTTTCCCCTCCTCGTCAACGACCGTGTCCCCGAACAGGTCGTCCATGGCATCCAAATCCTTATAGGCGGACAGCGGGGGAGGAGTGGCAGCGTCATACCCAACCACATGGGCGCTTTGCACCCCGGACTGATTTTCATCGTTGAATATTGGTGCGTTGAGCTCGCTGCCAGACAGGACCACTGATCCGTAACGGTCTGCGGCCGACTCCTCGTCGGATTTCGAAACCGCCGCATCCCCTCGTTGGCGGGCATCGATACCGAACGCGATCGAATCTAGTTCGGATAAACCATCGACACGGCCTTTGTCGGCAACAACCGCATCACTTACATAACCCCCCAGCGGTTCGGAAGCGTTGCCATACAACGAGGTTTGTTGCAAGAGGTCGGACGAATCGAGATTCTCGACCGCGAATCCAGAGCCACCCAGCAATCCTTCGCCGGTTCCCTTCAAATCGGGCATGGAGATGTCCGGCATGGGAGCGGTTTTTACCTTGGCGACGGTGCGCGATGACGGTTTGAGCTGGGAGCCTTTCACCACCTTCACCTTGGGCTTCTTCATCTCCATCTTGGGGCGTTCGAATGAAAAACCGAGTCCGTTATATTCATCGGAATCCCGTGATTCGCCGCTCACACCGACAATCTCGGGCATCTCAATATCAATTTCCGCGGAAGTTGGTTTGACCACAATCGATTTTCGCAACTTTGGCACGGGTTTCTTCTTGTCTACCTGAAGCGGAGTCTGAAGCTTTCTCAGCTTCATCCTTGGCCGCTCCAAAGGCGGAGGGGCTTCGAATGAACATTCCGACTTCGTCACAACCCGGAACGTGACAAAACTAATGGAAATGAAGAAGAAACACACGGCGATCACACAAGTCGCCAACGCCGCCTTGAACTGCGGACTGAACCAGATCTTGGCGAAGGTGCTCTGCCGGAGGTCGATCTGCTTTCGGGGCAGATGCCGCCATCCGCTCATCCTGACGGGGGCCGGCGCGATCGCCAGTGATTTTCCGAGCAATTGGAGCGTGGCGTACTGTGCATCGAGTTCGGCGCGGCAGGTTGCGCAGGTTTCCAGATGCGCTTGAAGCGCATGGAAGTCCCGCTCGTACAGCTCGCCGTGCAGATAGCCGGTCAACAGTTTTTCATAATGTTTGCATTCGTTCATGATAGCACCCCCGCCTGGCGCAGGCATTGGGTCAGCTTTTTGGTTGCGGTGTGGATCAGGGTTCCCACGTAGCCTTCCGAACGGTTGATCATCTCCGCGATTTCGCGGTAGGACATTTCCTCCTGCATGCGCAGCACGAGCACCTCGCGCTCTTTCGGTTTCAATGCATTCATATGCCGGAGCACCAGCGCCTGCCGCTCATCGCAACCGCCGTCATCGCAATCGGTAGCGTAGAGATCGAGCTGTTTCGCCTGCCGTTCGTGCAGGAAGCGCAGGCGCGACTCCTTCCGGATATAGTCGACCGCCGCATTGTGGGTGGTGCGGAACAACCACCCCTTGAGCGGAACGCCGCGCCGACGGACACCATCCCAATTCCCGTGCAACCGGATAAAGGCTTCCTGAACCACATCCTGCGCGGCATCGGCGTTGTTGAGCACGCGCGTCGCATAACGCAACAAGGCGGCTTGGTGCAAGTCAATGACTGCTTCCAAGTCCGGTTTTTCCGGTCTTTCTTCTCCAAGCCCTGGAGCCCCATCCATCATTTCCCGATCCTCTTGGCTGTGATCCTGTAGCGATGATACGCCTGTCGCGTACGAACCCTTTGCAAAAAGACGTAAAATTTTTTCGCCTTGTTTTCATTGCTACCCAATCTGTGTGGAGATTTCGAGATGTTTATGCCACCCTAGCCCTGTTAATCGAAGGATGCGAAAATGGACGCCCTGCGAAATAGCTGCATAGCAAAGGCCCGCGCCGAGGTTCAGGACTGTCTGGTGGTTGGCGGGGGAATCAACGGCGCGGTGGCCGCGGCGGCGCTGGCGGGACAGGGGGCCAAGGTGACGGTGATCGACAAGGGCGATTTTGCATCGTGCACCTCGCAGGAAAGTTCCAACCTGGCATGGGGCGGCATTAAGTATCTCGAAACCTACGAGTTTGGCCTAGTCTGGGGATTGTGCGGATGCCGCAACCAGCTCATGAAGGCCTATCCCGGTCACGTGCACGAAATCCGTTTTTTCACGAGTATTGCCAAGGGCTTTCGAAAACCGCGCATCGTACTCTATCTCGGAGCCCTGCTCTACTGGTTCATGGGCCGCTGTAAAACAAAGCCTCCCCGCTTGCTGTCGCGCAGAACCATTCAGCGCGAGGCACCGATGGTTAATGCCGATCACCTTGTGGGCGGATTGGAATATTCGGACGGCTATCTGGTCGAAAACGATGCGCGCTTTACCTTCGGGTTTATCCGGGACGTGCTGGAAAACGGATCCAACGCCGTCAACTACATGGAACTGGTTTCGGCAGACTGGCGCGATGGTGTCTGGCACTGCACCGTACACGACCTGATCAAGGGAGAAGCTTTCGGTGTTCGCGCAAGAACGCTTGTGAATGCCGCCGGCCCGTTTGCCGACCGCGTCAATGCCTTGCTGGGCATTGATTCCGCCTTCAAGCATATCTTCTCGAAAGGCGCGCACATCATCGTTCCACGCATCACAGACACGAAGAATGTGCTCACCTTTTTTGCATCCGACGGACGGCTGTTTTTCATGGTTCCGATGGGCAACCGCACGTGCATCGGCACCACGGATACGCGCGTCGACAACGTCGTAGCCGAGCCGACGACCGATGATGTCCAATTCCTGCTCGATAATGCAAACAGCCTGCTCGCATTGGAGATGCCCTTGACCAAGAACGATGTTATTGCCACCCGTTGCGGAGTACGGCCGCTTGTAGTGCGCAAGGGTGCTGCAGTCGAAAATGCCGAATGGACCGCACTTTCTCGCAAGCACGAAATCGACATCCATTCCGCAAAAAAAATGCTCACCGTTTATGGTGGAAAGTTAACCGACTGTCTCAATGTCGGCGATGAAGTGGCCGATGCCGTCCAATCCTTCGGCATCACATTGAACCGGTCAATAACTTGGTACGGTGAAAAAACGCAACGAGAACAAACGTCTAAAAATCTCATTATTGAGAATTACAGCCGAAGCGAACTTCAACGCATGGCAAAAATGGAAATGGTGGTGCATCTGGATGATTTTCTTCGTCGACGCACCATGCTGGAACTGACCCTGGGCAAAGCGGCCTTGCGTGCGGAGCCTGGTTTGCAGGAGGCTACCCATATCCTGTTTGGAAGCGAAGCCGAAGCCGAACTACATCGTTATTTCGGAACAACGGCCTAGCCACCGCCATGTGCTAGTCGTAGGCGGGATGGATAGGATTGCAGGCGCTACCCATAACCCCCATGCGAACCCATTTTTGCCATTTGAGTTCCTGCCGGGTGGCAAGGCGCTTAATACTGCGGACCAACGCCTGTAGCTCGATCATGTCAACTGCATAGAACAGAAGCCATGCAACCGGTGCTAGCCAGATCAGGTTGCGATGAAAGCGCACCTTGGGATCGACCGCGATTTGCATGGATACCACCGCCGTAAGCAATCCGATTACAAGAGCCAACGGCATGTAGTCGTTCGTCATGATCGTGTAGAGGAAAAAGGCCCCTAGGGAAACAGCTTCCAACAACAGTAGCAATTCAGCGTAAACCGCGATCGGCAACACGACAAAGGTCAGATACGGATTATGACGCAGGCTGAAGAAAAGTCGCCGGTGCTTAAGGAACGTGAGAAGACGTCCATATTTCCAACGCAGGCGTTGATTGCACAGCCCGGCCAGCTCCGAAGGCCCTTCCGTATAGACCACGGCATCGCAGGCATAGCGCGTTTTGTAACCATGCGACAGGATGCGCGTGGACATTTCGATATCCTCGGTGATGATGGAATGGTCGAAGCCGCCCATTTCCTGCAAAACCTTCCGCCGATAGGCCGCCGCCGCGCCGCCAATAATGTAGACCGAGTTAAACAGGGAATCCGAGCGCTTGAAGAAAAACCCGTAGAGATATTCCATCTGTTGAATCCACGCAATGAGCTTCCTGCGGTTGCCGACAATCACATTGCCGGCCACCCCGCCCACCTTCGGGTCATCGAAATGTTTCACCATGTTATCAATGGCTCCGGGATCCATCACGCTGTCGGCATCGATGGTTATGACAATGTCGCCGGTAGCGTGGACCATCGCTCGGTTCATGGCCCGGGCTTTCCCTCCATTGGTCAGGTGCAGGTACTTGATGGCGGCCTGCTGCGTGGGGTCCGGCCGGTATTCCGCGAGAATCTGATTCACCCTTTCATCTGTCCCATCCGTCGATCCATCGTTTACTACCACGACTTGAAGCCGGGAGTATTCGGTGTTTAGCACCGACCAAATGGTTCTCTCTATGCCAACCTCCTCATTCCATGCAGGTATGATCACGGAAACCGAAGGTTTACTTGTCGTTTCAGCCCGTTTTGCGCGCTGTTTGGCGACAATGGAATAAAAAGGACTGCAGATGAGTTGAAACACATACTTTATCAGCAAGGGCATCAGCAATATAAGCATGGCCAGGCGAATGAAATCGAAACCGGCATTTTCGTGGTACTCCCGGGTCAGCGCCAGATATACCAATCC
>JBNKSB010000165.1:0-8590 GCA_050297095.1 Pontiella sp.
ACCCCTGTTCCACCCGCAACGGGCAATCGGCCACGGTCCGTCCGTTGCCTGTAGTACAGGAAAAGAATGGTCCATAGCCCGGCGACAGCAAAGCCACCGCATCGCCGTGCTTGCTCAATGCCTGAATCGCCATCGAGATGCTCGTGACCACCGAGGGAGAAAGCGATATCCAGTCGTAAGATTCAACATCCACACCATGCTGGTCGCGCATCCACCAGCCGATGGCGTTGAATACCGCATCGTATTGTTCGGTGTATCCGAACATGGGATGTTCAAGCCGTCCACGCAACGCATTGACCAGGAAGTCAGGCGTCGGCAAATCCATGTCCGCCACCCAGAACGGCTCTACGTCGGCCGAGCCGAAAAAATGCCGGCGCGCTTCATACTTTTCCGCATACGTCCCTGCCCGGGAGATGACACGATCAAAATCGTAGTTCAAGCTTTCATCCATATCGTTGCCCTGCATTTACCGGCTTTCATTTACAACATCCATATTGTGAAGCAATCGCACCCATAATGGCAATGCATGAAAACAACGCGAAATCTGGTCTACTGCCTGAGGTCTCCTTGCTGATCCAGTTCGTCACAGGCAATGAACCAAACGGCCCGGACCGTTAACAACCCCAATGCGTTAGCATGTAGCTTGACCCAGACAGTCGGCAAACAGATGATGGAGCCATGCATTCCCTTTCTATTCGAAACAACCTGTTGGCGATCCTGGCCTGCCTCTTGTGGTCTTCCGCGTTCGTGACGGTGAAACACGCACTGGAGTACCAGACACCACTGACTACGGCCGGGATGCGTTTTGTATTGGCCGGCCTGATCCAGATCCCATTCTGCAAGCATTGGTTGGCACCGTGGCACCTTTTGCGCAAAGAATTTACAACCGTCCTGTTGGTCAGCTTTTTCCATACGGTTTTTCTATATGCGACATTCTTTATCGGCATGTCGTGGGTGCCGGGTGCCGTGGGCGCGATTACGGTCGGAGGAGGCCCTCTCTGTGCGGCCTTGGTGGCCCATTGGTTGATGCACGACGACAAACTCGAACGACGGACCATGACCAGCATTGTTTTCGGAATGGCGGGCATTGCGTTCATCAGCTTGGCGTCAAAGCCGTGGAACCCAGTTGGTTTTCGTGAATTCTGCGGAATGCTACTGTTACTCAGCGGCGCTCTGGTATCCGCAGTAGGCAACGTGGTTGTAGCCAAACGCAAGGGGGGATTGCCGCTGATTGCGCTGAACAGTGCCCAGATGCTGATCGGCGGAGTTGTACTGCTGTTGATGGCCCGGACCTTTGAAGGCCCCCCACAGCTGAAACTGCCTCTCGCCTTTTATGGTTTATTGCTGTGGCTCGCCGTCATTTCATCGATGGCCTTTGCCATTTGGTTCCATTTGCTCGGCAAAATGAAGGTCTCCAAACTCAATCTCTGGAAGTTTCTGATTCCACTCTGCGGTGCCCTGCTAAGTTGGATGCTGTTGCCGGACGAATCGCCCAGCCTTCCCATGCTGAGCGGCATGGCGCTGATCATTATCGGCATTGTAATCGGCCAAGCGGGGAAAGGTGTTCCGCATCGAAATGCGCAGAATGGATAACGGCGATCCTATTCGGAGGAGGGCGATTCTCCGGAAATCGCCTTTCTCGCCATGACAGAGGAGGCATCGGGGATTCCATAGGGCGCTTCTTCCTGCCCATTCCGAATGCGGTCGGCACTCAATCGGGCCGCAGCTTCTTGCTTCCCGGTAATCAAGGGGCGAACCGTCAGCATCAGGGAATCGTCGCCATGGTCGGCAGATAGCAACGCCCACATATAGGCCTGTTCGCGGTCGCATTCCACGCCATCGCCCAACAGGTAGATCACGCCTAGATTATGCTGCGCCGCCATATGTCCTTGCATGGCGGCCATCGTATACCAGCGAACGGCTTTATCCATATTCCGGGCCACAGGGTCTCCAGCGTGGTAGCAATAGGCAATGCAATATTGCGACTCCGCATCACCGGCTTGTGCGCGGGCCAGCACCGACTGCACGCTCGGAGCATTTGCAGCCTTCGCATTGTCACCCATCGCCTTTTCTTTTAAGGCCACGACAACACCGTTGCTCGACACAACTACGTAATCCCCGTAATCCAACACGAGTTGCCCGCGTAGCGGAAAAGCGATTTTTGGATCGCCCATTGCATCGCGTACGGCTTCGGTGGAATCTCCAATTCGAACCAGTGACCGTATACGCGCTTCTTCCGCCCAAGCCATCGTACATAGGGTTAAAATCGTAGTGAGTATTATCGATTTCATTTCCTTTATTCTATGTCCCTTTCGGAATTGTGACACCCATAAAATTTATGAAACGAGCAAAGTCCGGCCCCAAGGTTCAGGGATTGGACGATCCAGGCATTGAAAATGCCGATCACCCCCTGCCCCAAGGATGAGACCTCGGGATGATCAACGGATATATAAAAAGAAGAAGGCGGACTCGGCGAGCCCGCCTTCAAAATGATCAACCGCCGAATTTTACAAGGAAGCCAGCACTCGGTTAAAGCATTCGCTCGGGCGCATTGCCTTAGCCGTTCGTTCCGCATCCGGACGATAATAGCCGCCGATATCCACAGGCATCCCCTGTACGCTGTTGAGCTCTTCAACGATTTGGGCTTCGTTCTTTGCCAGCGCCTCCGCCAATGGAGCGAAGCGTTCTTTCAACTCAGCATCTTTATCCTGTGCCGCCAATGCCTGCGCCCAATACAGGGCGAGATAGAAATGGCTTCCCCGGTTGTCCAGTTCACCGCACTTGCGTGAAGGCGAACGGTTCTCTTCAAGAAATTTCGCATTCGCCACATCCAGCGTCTCTGCCAGCACCTTCGCCTTTTCGTTATCGAAAACATTCGCTAGGTGTTCCAAGGAAACGCCCAGCGCCAGAAACTCACCGAGCGAATCCCAACGCAGGTGGTTTTCAGCCATAAACTGTTGAACGTGTTTCGGCGCAGAACCGCCGGCGCCCGTTTCAAAAAGACCGCCCCCATTCATCAGCGGAACAATGGAAAGCATTTTTGCACTGGTTCCGAGTTCCAGGATTGGAAAAAGGTCGGTCAGGTAATCACGCAGCACATTACCGGTTACAGAGATGGTATCTTTTCCTTCCTTGCATCGTTGCAACGTATAGCAGGTCGCCGATTCAGGATCCATAATTTGAATATCGAGACCTTCGGTATCGTGATCCTTGAGATATTCTTTAACCTTGGCGATCAGCTGTGCGTCGTGCGCACGGTTTTCATCAAGCCAGAAAATGGCCGGGGTGCCCGTTGCACGGGCACGGTTTACCGCCAGCTTCACCCAGTCACGGACAGGGGCATCTTTCACTTGGCAGGCGCGCCAGATATCACCGGCTTCGACGGCGTGCTCAAACAACACGTTGCCCTCTACATCACGGACTCGCACCGTGCCATCCGCCGGAACTTCAAAGGTTTTGTCATGCGAACCGTACTCCTCGGCCTTTTGGGCCATCAGACCGACATTAGCCACGCTGCCCATCGTGGCAGGATCGAAGGCTCCGTTCTTTTTGCAGAATTGAACCGTCTCCTGATAGACACCGGCATACGAACGGTCTGGAATGACAAAGTTTGTATCTTGTTGCTTGCCCTCTTTATTCCACATCTGGCCCGATGCCCGGATCGCAGCAGGCATAGAGGCATCGATAATCACATCGCTGGGGACGTGAAGATTGGTGATCCCCTTATCCGAATCGACCATCGCCAGGTCAGGAGAGGATTCGTAAACGGACATGATATCAGCCTCAATCTCCGCCTTTTTATCTGCCGGGAGGTTTGCGATCTTGGCATACAAATCCCCCAGGCCGTTGTTCACATCGACACCCAGCGCGTTGAGCGTTTCCGCATGTTTTTCGAACACATCCTTATAAAAGACGGAAACACAATGACCAAAGATGATGGGGTCGGAAACCTTCATCATCGTAGCCTTCATGTGCAGCGAGAAGAGCGTGCCCTCCGCTTTGGACTTCGCAATCTGCTCAGCCAGGAATGAACGCAGCGCCTTTGCGCTCATGAAGGTGCCGTCCAGAACCTCTCCGGCCAACAAGGACAATCCCTCCTTCATCACCGTTATCGCGCCGTCAGGCCGGACCAGCTCGATGTTGACCGTTGTTGCCTCCGGCACGGTAACCGATTTCTCATTTCCGTAGAAATCAGAGGCCGGCATGGTAGATACCACGGATTTGGAATCAGCGGACCACGCCCCCATGCGGTGCGGATTATTTTTGGCATACTGCTTAACTGCCGCCGCGGAACGGCGGTCGGAATTTCCTTCGCGCAACACCGGATTCACTGCACTGCCCTTGACCTTGTCGTATTTTGGCCGGGCCTCCGGATCATCATATTCAGGCAGCTTGTATCCCAGCGCCTGAAGCTCGGCGATGGCCGCCTTCATCTGCGGAATCGAAGCCGAAATGTTCGGGAGCTTGATAATATTGGCTTCCGGCTTATGCGTAAGCGCTCCCAGTTCAGCAAGCGCATCGCCGACACGCTGTTCCTCGGTCAAAAGATCCGGAAACTGCGCCAGAATGCGCCCGGCCAAGGAAATATCGCGGGTTTCAACGGTTACGCCAGCCGCTTCGGTGTAGGCCTTGATAATAGGGAGAAGCGAATGAGTCGCCAGCATGGGTGCTTCGTCTGTAATGGTATAGATGATCTTTTCTGTCACGGGGACTCCTATCCGTTAAATCTTGATCTCATTAAAGGTACCGCCCGGCGTTACCACCGGTGATTCAAAGGGCTTGTGTGTATATTGAATGTAGTGATGATGTCAAGGAAGGCTCCGAAGAACTGGTGCTGCCTGATGCGTTGAACGTTGAGTGATGGGATGGTTCACGCAAAATACGCATGAGCCCGCACTTCCCAAAAACAGCAATCTGTGATTAATTCCCCGCATTATGACACATCAAAACCATTTAACCGAAAACCTGCGCGTTGTTTCGCTCAAGAAACTGATCTCGCCAACAAAGCTTAAAAAAGAGCTTCCGCTAGATGATGCCTCGAAGGAGAAAGTATTGGCCGACCGCCAAACCGTGCGCGACATCATCCATCTTCAGGATCCACGTCTTCTGATCGTCATCGGCCCGTGCTCAATCCACGATCCGAAAGCGGCGCTGGAATATGCCCAACGGCTGGCAACATTGGCGGAACAGGTTAAGGACCGCTATTTCATCGTGATGCGCGTTTATTTTGAAAAACCGCGGACCACCATCGGGTGGAAAGGTTTTATCAACGATCCGCACCTCGATGATTCGTGCGATATGGAATACGGCCTGCAAGCCTCACGCACCCTGATGCTCGACATCGTCAAACTGGGCCTGCCAATCGCCACCGAGTTTCTCGATCCGATCGTGCCGCAGTACACCGCCGACCTAGTCAGTTGGTCGGCCATCGGTGCACGTACAACCGAATCGCAGACGCATCGCGAAATGGCCAGCGGCCTTTCGATGCCGGTGGGATTCAAGAACGCGACCGACGGAAACATACAGGTAGCGATCAACGCGATCGAGTCGGCCAGCATTCCACACAGCTTCCTCGGCATCGATCAGGACGGCCATACCGCCGTGGTTACCACTGCAGGAAACCCGAACACCCACCTGGTTCTGCGGGGCGGAGACAAGCAGCCCAACTTTGAAATGCCGGAAGTCACCTATGCGGGATGCAAGCTCGAGGCCGCCGGCCTTGAACCATCGCTCATGGTCGACTGCTCGCATGCCAACGCCAGCAAGATTGCCAGCAATCAAGTCAAGGTTTGGGAAGATGTTCTCAAACAACGCTCCAAGGAAAACTCTCCCATCACCGGCGTCATGATTGAAAGTTTTCTCGAAGAAGGCAACCAGAAGATCTCTGGCGATCTAAGGTATGGACTGTCGATTACCGACCCCTGCATCGACTGGGAAACCACCGAAAAAATGCTCCTGACGTAAGTCATATTGGAGTAATGATTCCGCTACTTGTCGGATTTATTTCTCCTGGCTTGTTTCCATTCCTTTACAGCAGGAGGGCTTATCGCTTTCGGTTTCCAGCGACGAACCTGATTGCGGGGTTGAGATTCGGTGTTCTTGGTCTTTCGCTGAGTCCTTAAGGTTTCGCGTTTGGACGGACCACGTTGCTTCGGGGCATCTTCAACCGAGCTCGAAACGGCTGATGGCATCTGCTTGACGCGATTCTTGATGGCCTCTCTCGCCGGTTTCCTTTTTTCCTGAACAGGATTGGTTCCCTGACCAAGATCGGGTTGCTCTGAAGGCTTATCTACTAGTTTGGATTTTCGATCAGCGGGAAGAAACCGGTTTCTTACAGCTGTTTTGACATCTTTTCGCGAGGAGCTGCGTTCGCGCGAAGCATCGCGCTTGGTTTGAAGCCGCTCTGCCAGCGCCGTGTGTTGGAATCGCTGCCGCACGTCGCGAAGAGAAACCGGCCTGATGTCCTGCTTTGTTGCATCGGAAATATGCTCTACGGGAATGCCTTCGTTCACTATGGACTGTCCCCTTCTGTCGCCTCTCATGCGATGATATCCTGTGGTCGTTCTGTAGATGCGTTCCGCTTCCCTCCGCCCGACCAGATGGCGACGCGGATTCTTGTCGCAGAAGTTCCGAGTGGACACAAAGGTAAATGAGGTAACATTGAGGTTGAAATCGAATCCAACGCTAACGGCACGGTTACGGTAAACGATGCCGACACCGGAGCGGTAGGCCGTATACGGGGGCAACGGAGCCCATCCGCAATAACTGTTGTTGTAGCGCCAAGTGACCCATGACGGCGCCCAAACCGTGTCCGGCCACCAGCACCAGCCGTAGTGCGAATCATAAAACCAGCGACCATAGTGGAAGGTGGCCCAACCCCAGGAATAGTTCGAGTTCCAGTACCAACCGTGATCGGTATAGACCCAACGTCCATTGTCGCAATAGGGCCGCCAACCGGAATCATGAATCACCACGGTTGGTCGCCAGCAACGGCCATATCCATCGAGGTAGACCCAGGATCCGTATGGAGAGAGCGTGGTATACAGTTCATCCTCCGTGACTTCGGAAGGCTCTTCGTCAACCGTTTCGACAACGGCTTGCGGAGTGTCGTCGCTTTGGTTCCCAACCCCCTCTTCGATAAGCTTTTGATCATGGTTGATTGCGGCCTGAATGACTTCCGATGGCGTTCCCAGGTCGGTCAAATAAATGATGTCGTCGGCGTCCAGTTCAAACAAGCGCGGAGATTTGCTGATATAGGCGAGCATGACCTCTTGGTCCACGCCTGCCTGTACCATGCGGATCAATTGGGCAAAGAGACTGTCCGGTTGAATCCCTGCAGGCAAAGTGCTTTCCAGCACGGTATGCTGCGCGGGATCGTCGGATGCTGGAGGCTCCAGACCCGTTTGCATCGGCTCCGATGCACTTTGAGGTTCCGCATCCTGTGCGTAGAGATTTTCGAGCAACAGGGTTCCCGTCACTGAGGCTACTAGAATTGCTCCTACCCATAATATTGCTCTCATCCTTAACCTCCGTTGTTGTTTCAATAGCATAACGATGTGGTATTGGACCTATTGCCCACGAAAACATTCAAATGTGCATTTGATTTTTAAAAATCCTGGGAATTCCCCGTACCCGCCTAGTCAGGTGACAAGTACTTTGCTAGAGCGAAGCCAGTTCACCGATGCTGAGGCCCTCCCACCCCGGTTGCTCCAACAAGTGTTCAATCAGCGCTGCGCTGGCAATGGCATCGTATAACGCGTCATGGGCTTCCCTGCCGGGGCAGCACTCATCGACCCGGGATTTGATGTCGAGCATGACAATCAGGTCTTCAAGGGCATAGGACGGACAACCCGGCCACACCTTGCGGGCCATCCGCAACGTATCGATCCATATGCCGAAACGGTGCATCGGAGCCATCAACCGGGTAAACTTTTTTTCCGTGGCTACATTGTGTGCGCATAACGGAAAAGCAGTAAGCCGGCGCATGATCTGCGGCCAAAGTTCCTGCGTTGATGGCGCAACCGCGATCTCTTCGCGCAATAGCGCGTGCCGACCGGGAGCATGCGGATTGAACGGTCGGTTGATATCGATCCGCATCAGGCTTTCGAACATGGACTCCGCATCCACCCTTCCCTGCTTCAGCGACACCATGCCAATCTGCCACGGCTCGTTGTCAAAACCTCGCATCGATCCTGTACTCTCAAAGTCGAGCACCGTGATCTCCGCATCAAAAATGGCCATGGTTGAATCCATGGCCATTTTCTTCCACATCAAGGATGTGATTGCAATGCTTTATCCTTCGAGCGCGAGAAGCAAAGGCTCTTCAAGCGCTTCGATGATCCATCGCAGGAAGCGGGCGCCGTCGGCGCCGTCGATGATGCGATGGTCGTAGGAGAGCGACAGCGGCATCATCAGCCTTACATTGCCCTCGGCATCCAGTTGCTTGACCGCACGGCTGACACCGAGGATCGCCACTTCCGGTGAATTAACGATCGGCGTGAAGTATGAACCTCCGATGCCCCCGAGATTGGAGATCGTGAAGGTGCCGCCCTGCAGATCATCCAACCCGATCTGTCCGGCGCGTGCCTTG
>JBNKSB010000166.1:0-7114 GCA_050297095.1 Pontiella sp.
CGATGAAATCGTCTGCGCCACGGATGCCGGCCGCGAGGGGGAACTCATCTTCCGCTACATTCTTGCCCTCTCCAAATGCGAAGACAAACCGATCCGCCGCCTCTGGCTCAGTTCGCTCACGCCCGACGCCATCCAGGAAGCCTTCAAGGAACTGAAGGATGGCCACGATTACGACAACCTCTACGCTGCCGCCAAATGCCGCTCCGAATCGGACTGGATTGTCGGCCTCAACGCCACACGCTACTACACCGTCCGGCATGGCCGCCTTTCCGCCGGCTACGACCGGGTCCTCTGGAGCATCGGCCGCGTCCAGACCCCCGTGCTGGCCATGATCGTGCAACGCGACGACGAAATTCTCCAATTCCGCCCCAAGCCCTTTTGGGAACTGGCGACCAAATACCGCGAGGTTACCTTTAAATACACGGGCGACCGGTTCGAAAAACCCGACCGCGCGCAGGAACTGCTCGAAAAGATCACCGGCCAACCCTTCACCATCACGGGAACGACCGGAAAGCAGAAGAAGGAACAGCCGCCACAGCTGTTCGACCTCACCACCCTCCAGCGCGAAATCAACAAGAGCCACGGCCTCTCCGCCGCCGATACGCTGGCCGCCACACAAAACCTATACGAATCCAAGCTTGTCACCTATCCGCGTACGGATTCGCGCTATCTCAGCGCCGACATGAAACCGCGCATTCCGAAAATCTTCGAACAGCTCAAGGCCATTCGTACCGAGCAGATCGCGGCGCTGGATTTAGCCAAGCTGCCCTTCACGAAACGCATCGTGGACGACAAGAAGGTTACCGACCACCACGCCATAATTCCCACCGGCATCGTGCCGCGCTCGCTGGGCACCCACGAGCAGATCGTCTACGACGCGATCACCACCCAGTTTATCGCCGCCTTCTATCCCGTCTGCATCAAAAAAATCACCACAGTCGACGGCGAAAGCGCCGAAGTAAAATTCCAGGCCAAGGGCACGCAGGTCATCGAACCCGGATGGACGGCGCTCTTCCCCAAAAAGAAGAAAAAGAAATCCGACGAAGAGGAAGACGACCAGACCCTGCCGCAATTTACGAAGGGGGAAAGCGGCCCGCACGAACCCAACCTACGCGAAGGCAAGACCAAGCCTCCCAAGCACTTTACCGAAAACTCCCTGCTCGGTGCCATGGAAGCCGCCGGCAAGTGGGTCGACGACGACTCCCTGCGCGAAGCCCTCAAGGAACGTGGCATCGGCACTCCGGCCACCCGCGCCGCCATCATCGAAACCCTCCTCAAGCGCAACTATATTCACCGGCAGAAAAAACAGATCCGCGCCACCGACATGGGCCGTTGCCTGATTGCCCTCGTGCAGGACCCCTTGCTCAAGTCGCCCGAAATGACCGGCGAGTGGGAGGAAAAGCTTAAGCGCATCGAGCGCGGCGAGGACCGTGCCGCCGACTTCATGGGCGGCATCGTAGAATATACACACGGTCTCATCGACAACAGCTCATCGGCCCAGCTCGACACCGCCCGCCTCGGGAACTGTCCGCTCTGCGGCAAGGAAATTATCCGGGGAAAAACCGCCTATGGCTGCTCCGGATGGAAGGAGGGATGCCCCTTTGTGCTGGAGCCTGAATACAAGGGTCACTCCCTGACTCAAAACCAGGTGCAGGTGCTTCTGCAAATGCACATCCTGCCCTACTCCGTCCAGTTTGACGGCGAGCCCCGTCTGCTCCTCCTCAGCAAGCAGGGCTTCGTCATGGATATCGCCCTCCCCTCCGCCGAACGCCAGAAAAAGCAAACCGCCAAAAACTAAACCACCGTAAACCTTCTGGAAAATCTGCATGAATTCCAAACTCGGAAAGAAATGCCTCCAGCTATGTGGAATGCTCTTCATTACATTCGTGGTGTACATTATTGCTGCGGCCGATCACAACGCACTTCCGACCGCCATAAGCCGTGTTTATGCATTCCCCTTCGGAGATAAGGTTGGCCATGTGGTTTTCTACGGAACCCTCGCATTCTTTGCCAACTATCTGCTTCACCCACGCGCCCTGCGGCTGGCAAACCGAACGGTTCAATATGGGACGCTGATTCTGTTCATACTGATCACCATCGAAGAATTCAGCCAGGCCTTCGTGGCAAGCCGCACTTTCGATCTTATCGATCTTGCTTGCAGTTATCTCGGCCTATTTGCCGGAGCCGTGGCTGCGAAATACTTGAGTCGAAGTACTACAGCCCAATGATCTGGGACACGCGCTCTATTATTTCACGGGCCGCTTCGGAACGAGCGCAAGAGATTACCAACATCGCATCCATCGCCTAACGGAAAGGTTTGATAATCTGAAGTTTTTGGAACGCTTCGCGGACGGCGGTTTCGCTTTCTTCGAGGAAGAGAAGTTTAATATTGGGACCGGCGTCGATGGTGAGGTAGACGTCCAGGCCTTCTGCGCGAACGCGCTGGACCTTGTGGATCTGCTCAATGCTTTCCGGTTGCAGATACAAAAGCGGCGGCCAGGCGGCCAGCATGGTGGCGTGCATGGCCAGCGCATTGCGCTCGGCGGTTTTTCCCAGCAGTTCAAAGTCGTACGCGTCGATGGCGGCATGAAGGGTTACGAGATCGTCAGCAGCCTGCAACGGCCAGCTTTTATAGAGTTCCGAAGTTTCAACGGTGCGTTTCATCCCATCGCGCGAACCGACCGGTTTTTCGGCGGAAGACAGCTCTAGAACGCCGATCCGGAATTCAGGCCAGGTGTGGTCGATCCGCTCGGCGAAGGAATCCATTCCATCGGGCTGGCACCCGGCATACCACTGCACGAAGCCGTCATAGACCGAACGCGAAGCACTGCCGCTGCCGAGCCGGGCCAGCATGGATAGTTTTTGCCTGTCCAGCCCCCACCCCGCAAGGTCATCCAGCGCCAGCACCAGTGCCGCAAAGCCGGAAGCCGAGGAAGCCAGGCCGGCAGCAGTCGGAATGTTGTTTTCCGTTCGGACCTCAAAACCACCATGGCCCAGCATCGGGCGAAACAGGTCGAGGAAGGAGGAAATGCGTTGGGAAAATGAGGTGCTGGGATCCTGCATTTTTCCGTTCAAGAAAACGCGATCAACGCCTTCACACACTGAAATTTCCGTCTGCGTTCCCAAGTTCCCGAGCGAGATGGAAAGGCTGGAATTAACGGGAAGATTGAGTGAGGTATCGCGTTTCCCCCAGTATTTGCAGAGGGCAATGTTGGATGGCGCAAAGGCCGATCCCTGCTCTTTTGCTCGGGTTTTTGCGCCTGCGAGAATATTTTCCACAAATTGGGATTGTATGTCGTCCATGAATTCCTTGTGATGCCAAATCTTTAGCAATTGGTACAACGTCACATGAAGAAAATCAACGTCCTAGTCATCGCATCCGTTCTCATCGCCGTCCACGTGTTGGTCTTTATCGCCGTCATCGGGTCGAAACCCAATGAAAAGCAGGCAGTTGCTCCGGTTGCACCGGTCGCCACGTCCTCTCCTGCGCAAGACCCGCCGGTTGCCAAAGAATTCCAGGTGCCCGAGTTGGACCTTCCGGTTCCCTCTGCATCCGCGCCGGCGACCGCGAAGCCTGCTGCCCCCACCGTAAAACTGGTGGACTCGATTGCCATCCCCGGCCACCGAGAAGGATACATGCGGAACGACCGCCCCGATCGCCGCACCTCCAAGGTCTACAACAAGCTGGTTGGCGATCCGTACCAGGGCGTCATTGTGATCGATGCGCATACCGGCAAGATCCTGTATGAACGCCGTGCGTCCACCTATGCCTATCCGGCCAGCGTCACCAAGCTCATGACCCTGCTTATCGTGCTCGAACAGATCGAAGCAGGAAAGATCAGCCGGAATGATCGCGTGGCCATCACCGACGAAATCGCGGGCATAGGGGGGTCCGGCGTCTATCTTGATGTTCGCGAGTCGGGGGAATTCACCGTGGATAACATGTTGCAAGCAATGATGATCCATTCCGCCTGTGATGCGGCCGCAGCTCTGGCAGTACATGTGGCCGGATCCATCGATGGGTTTGTTGACATGATGAACCAGAAAGCCCGAGAACTGGGTATGAATTCGACGATCTACCACACCCCGCACGGACTGCCCATCACGAAGCAACCCGACATCAGTACCGCCTACGATGTAGCCTTGCTGAGCCTGGCCGTATTGCGCCATCCTGAAACGCTGCAATACACCAGCACCAAGCTTGCCTGGTTGCCCACAAACAGCCTCCGCAAGGAAAAGTTCATGCTGGCCAACCGCAATGTGCTCGTGGGCAAAGCACCCTACCCCGGATGCGACGGACTGAAAACAGGCTATCATAAAAAGGGGGGCTATTCCTTGGCCGCAACGGCCAAGCATGGCGACCAGCGCGTGATCGCCGTAATCCTCGGCGTTCCCGACCGCAACACCCGTACCAACAAGATCCGCGAGTTGCTCGACAAGGGCTTTGAAGCATTGGCGAAATAGTGGGGTACGACGTCGGCCTGCGGCGCCGCATTAACTGTACAGCTTGATCGGAAGGAACAGGAAACATGCAAATTGAACGGCTACACAAGCCCCGATTCCATATAAACCGCCTTTGAACAAGACATGCCAAAGGCGGGTGCCGTCCTGCAAAACCTCCAGCTCATCCACCCACACGACTTCGCATGCGCCGTCGCCGGAGTCCGTCCGGGTCAGGCTCGACGCGCGAACGCCCCGGCCGACTCCTGTATAGGAGACCAGCAGGCCTTTGATTGATACCACGTCGCCGCGCTTCAATGCCTTGATTCGCTTAGCGAGATCGGGATCGGCGCAAAGCAGATGGTTGTTCGATACCCTGTCCGGATTCATCTGGTTGAAGGCCGTCCGATCCCTGGTTTCCCAAAAAAGCCGAACACCATTGGTCCAGAATTTAAACTTACGGTAGATTTCCGGATTCAGGTTTTCTCCCCAGATCAGGCCGGCGTCCTTGATATTGAGCGAATCCTTGTAGTATTCAGACAGCGATTTGCTGAATCCACAGGACACGACCATTCCTGCAATCCGATAGGAACGTAGCGGTGTCACCGTGTATTGATATCCGTCAACCTCTACAATGAACGGCGGCCGCGCTGTAGTTTGTTGCAACGGATCCAAGCGCGTTGCGCTATCAAAATTTTCATAAGCGGGCAGTTGCCGGGCCTTCATATAGCCCCATACACTCAACGCGATGAATGCCGCGAAGATCAATCGAACCAGATGTTTCATCATGCCCCTCACCCCGCCGTGACCCGGCTTTTACTTGTAAAGCCCTTTTTCGCAGGAGGAGACAAAACTTTCGGCGGAAGACTTCAGCTTTTCCCACTCGATGCGGATCTTTTCCGCCTCGCTTGAATCGATCACCCCGTCGTTTTCAATGCTTTCAGTCATCACATCGAGCAGATCCGAAAATTCGCGCACAATCCGGCGGGTCATGTGCAGCAGCGGAATGGCATCGATCTCTTCCTCCGGCGTATTTGGAACATAATAGCCATTCGCTTTTTGACACAGCCATTGCACCGGCCCTTTGTCATGCGTCAGCTCATAGATGCGGGCCACCCGGTCGAGCGGATTCTCAGTCCCGCTGGACTCCTCCGTATCGGAGGGTTGGCACCATTTGTAGATAAGCGATGTGGAGAGCCCCAGATCCGACGCCACCGATTTCACGCCCAGATCACTGACCGACTTCTTGAGTACTTCATATGAGTCCATGGCAAATCCCCTTTCAAAACACCTTTATAAGTAATGCCCATTTTTACGCCCATTGCAAAACGGAATGTAGATTATAGCCGCAAACGACTGACGTGCTAGTTGAACGGTTTCAGGCACAAGTTTCAAACGCATTCCGAATGGTGGAAAGAATATCGTCCTGCGGCTTTCCGTCACAATCAATGACCGTCTCGGCATACTGCGAGTAGAGCGGATGGCGCTCGGCGTAGAGATCATCAAGTGACATGCCGGGTTTCATGACCACCCCGCGCTGTGAAGTATCGCCGATGCGCGCCTTGATTTGCTCAATCGGCACGTCGAGGAAAACAATTCGGGCGATGGATTGCAGGTGTCGCATGGCCTCGGCGTAGTAGACCACGCTTCCGCCCGTAGCGATCACGCAGTTGTCGCAGACCACGGACTTGGCGGTATCGCTTTCAAGTTGACGATAGGCCTCCATGCCATGGGCATCCTGATAGGCCTGCATGCTTTCGCCGGCACGGGCCTGCACCAGCAGGTCGGTATCGATGAAGCCCATCGAAAGCCACTTGGCCAGCTGCACGCCAATCGTGCTCTTCCCGCTCGCTGGCATTCCGATCAAAACGATATTGCTCTTTGCTTCGGACATTAAACACTCGCTTCGCTTAAGACACACAAAAAAAATACACAAAGAAACCTCTCTTCGTGGCCTTCGTGCCTTTGTGTTTATTCAACGGTATAGTCAACTACATGGCGTTCGCAGACGAGCGGCTTGACGAAGTCGACCACCTTCAGATGTTCGGGATGTTCGGCATAGGCCTTGAGGTCTTCCAGCGAGTTGAATTTGGAATAGAGCACCATGTCCTTGGAGGCATCGCTCCCGACCACATCCATGCCAATCTCAATATCAATCAAGGTTGGTGCCACGCCTTTAAGCGACTCCAATTGGCGTTTCATTTCCAGCTTGTCCGCCTCGGCCACTTCGTCCTTGAACTTCCACATCACGATATGCTTGATCATCCTTCTTCCTTTCAA
Source organism: Pontiella sp. (assembly GCA_050297095.1). Classification (GTDB taxonomy): domain Bacteria; phylum Verrucomicrobiota; class Kiritimatiellia; order Kiritimatiellales; family Pontiellaceae; genus Pontiella. The sequence goes on from JBNKSB010000166.1 coordinate 6,721, forward strand.
GTGAACCAATGCATCGGAGTTTAAACACGAAGACACAACATACACAAAGAGTAAACTGCCACTCCTCCGTGTCCTTCGTGCCTTCGTGGTTATAATATTATAACCAACCCCGTCTAACCTAATCGTCTTCGTACAGCTCGTTGATGACATCCCACGCTTCGGGTTCGTCCTCGCGAAGCCGGCACAACAACCCGTAGTGATAGATCAGCAACTGGATATGCTTGGCCTTGAACACGTCGAAGTCCGCGTTGGCACCGAACCCCTCCTCCATCATCTCCTCAATCCGCTGGCGCGCAGCCTGTGCGCGAGCAATATCGATTTCGCGCACATTCTCAGCCACATCTGCCAGAACCGTAATTAGCTTGGGTTGCACTTCCACCAAACCACCAGCAAC
>JBNKSB010000167.1:0-17749 GCA_050297095.1 Pontiella sp.
AATCTCCTTCTACAACGATCGATGGGAAGACACCAACTGCGATTTTAACGATTGCATCAAATCAAACACAACCGTCGGCCCCCCGGATTATAGCTACAATCCGCCCGATCTGGTCCTGCATCTCGAGGGAAACACCACCAACTGGACCGCATCGGGCCAAACCGGTGAGATAACGGGCCATGATGGAACCCATGACTTTGCCGGAAGCATCGTGCGAACCCTGATCCACGGGGAGCTATACGACGGGCTGCGTTGCCAGATCGCTTTTTCCGCCGGCGACACCAACGGCCTTGCCATCGAGGAAGCCTACATCGACGAGTGCTTTGTGATAACGAACGACACCATCACCGCCAACACCGTAGGCCATCCGCTCCAGATAACCTTTGACGGCGGCAATACCGCATACACCATTGCCAAAGGAGAAACGGTATTCTCCGACTACCTCGACTATCCAATCGAAAACGATAAAAGCTACGCGGTTACGTTCCGCATCGCATCGAACTCGGCCTATGCCAGCCCCAGGATCTGGAACGAGATCAACACCATGGTCGATACCTTCGAGATTCCGGCAACGGTGGCGGCCTATCTCACAAGCAATCCTCTAACACTCCCGAACTGGGATTCCCTCTCCGGCAAAAAAGCGTTTTCGCAGGTGGTCGGCGTGTCCATGCTATACACCACCTATCCCGCCGAAGGCACCTACACCTCGGCGGCCGTGGATACCCATATGGAACACCCGAACTACACATCCATCGATTGGACGGAAGATACCCCCGCCGGAACCCGAATGGAAATCAGGGTCCGTGCAGGCAGCAATCCCGACATGTCCGACGCCCCGGATTGGAACAGCTTGGCCGCCATTCCCGCGACGGGATCGATCAACCCCAGCTACGAACGCTATCTTCAATACCGCGTCACCATGTTTACCAGCAGCGATGGCCTCAAAACCCCGAAGCTGCGAGACCTCGCCATCCAGTGGCCGGGCAAGACGGCATCAGTGGATGTAGGAGGTACTTTTGTCAAGGCCTCCGATTATGGACAGTTCGAGGCCACCATCGACGACCAATTCCCAAGTTCCCCGTTGCGGGTGTCCGTGGCCGCAAAGGAAGCCGTCAGAGGACCCAAGCACAGTGTGATAACCCTGGAATCACAGTGCAACTTTGAATTAACACCGAGAAACAGCGGAAAGTAGAATGAAGAACAACATGAAAACATGTAAACGAAAAGATGGTTATGTCCTGTTGCTATGTCTCATATTCATCAGCCTCTTGGCAATGGGCTCCACTCTGTTGATCTACACCACGAAACAGAAGGTGTTTGCAACGAAGAAAAACATTGCCCATCTCAAGGCTCAAATCATTGCCGAAGCCGGCATATACAAGAGCGTTTCGGCCATCAAGAACGATACAGCCCTCTTGACCCAAACATGCCCCGACGTACAAACGACTAACGGCACCGCCACCATCTCGATACAATCCGCCAGCAGCGGAAGCACTGGCGACTATTCGTTAACCTCTACTTCGAGCTTTGAGGGAGAAACCGCCACGGCCGCAGTCATGATCAACTTCACAGGAACACCTGGGGGAACAACGGAAGATCCCGAAGTGCTCAAACTGTTCGATGCTGCCCTCTTTTGTGGAGGGGATTCCAATATGAGTGGCGGCGGCGGCATTGATCTGGCCGGAGCGACGGCCCATGTCAATGGCACGCTAACCATGGTAGGAAGCGCCAGCTTTAAGAATGGAGGAGCGGTATCATCCAGCACTAAGATTGAGATATCCGGAGGAAGTGATGATAGAATTGTAGGCGCCGTCACAACCCCGGTGATTTCACTACCCTCTTGGGCCAAAGATGTACCGGGGAGCTTCATCACGGGAATACGAACCGAAACCGCCGTACCAAAGCAAATGATCGAAATCGATTTGGAACCCTACCGCCTTTTTGCGGCCGCCACCGACACCTCCGGAGACTATTCCAACTCGAAATGGAACGACCTCATTACAGACACCTACATTTCGGAGGATGAAATGCCAAAAAACGGCACACTGAATATCGGCGCAAAGCAAGTTGTTCGGCCTTCGGGTGGCGTTCTTTGGGTGGAAGGCAGTATAAAATTTGCTGGTAGCAGCGAGATCGACGGTTGTGTCATCGCCACCGGCGACATCGAGGTGCTCGGCGGAATGACGCATAAAAACCCCAACGGCCTTCCAGCCTTCATGAGCGTCAACGGGGATGTACTCGTTGGATCGGGATGCCAGGTGTATGGCCTCGTGTACGCACACAACGGCAGCATCAAGATCCAGGGCGCCGCCAATGTAACAGGTGCCTTCATTTGCCCGAGAGGCGACTTTACCGATTGCGGAAGCGGCAGTGTCGTATACGACAACTCCCGCCCATCCGGGCCCAACGGAGAGAACGTCATGCTACCCCAGACGACTGACGGCTCCAGTGGAACACCAACGGTGGTGGGCTGGGTTGAATAAGGACGACGGCTGTGCCGGCCCCGGACGTCTTGATGCTAGAGGTTGCCACTCCTCAATATCCGGAATAGATCGATTTAAAGCTCCCCCCGATACCGCTTTCCGCCTAACGACAGTTCAGCGGAACTATACGAGCAACAATGCCTATAGCGTTCCCGAGAATGTAGCCACGATCCATGGTCACGGTGGCGGGTTCACCGAATCCGCCTACACATGTATCGGTCACAACATTTCATAACCAAATACCGCAAGAGAAATCGTTCCCCGGCTTCGGGCACAAAACACAAAAAAGGCGGGATCCTGGGACCCCGCCTTTCAACATTCGGACGACTGAACTCAGGCCCGAAGATCGGGCTCGGATTCATCGGCAATCTCCTTCTCCACTTTTCTGGGAAGGTGCAATTTTAGATGCAGGTCGCGGATTTGGTTGAATTCGACTTCACCAGGGGCGCCCATCAGCAAATCCTGAGCCTTCTGGTTCATGGGGAAGCAGATGACCTCGCGAATGTTGGGTTCATTGGCCAGCAACATGATGATGCGATCGACGCCAGGGGCGATGCCGGCGTGCGGCGGTGCACCGTACTGGAACGCCTTGTAGAGCGCCGGAAACTTGCTTTCCACCACGGACTGGTCGTAGCCAGCAATTGAAAACGCCTTGATCATCATTTCCGGGCTGTGGTTACGAACCGCACCGGACGAAAGTTCGGTGCCGTTGCAGACGATGTCGTACTGGTAGGCCAGAATATCGAGCGGATTCTTGTTGAGCAGATCATCCATTCCACCCTGCGGCATGGAGAACGGGTTGTGCGAAAACTCAACCTTGCCATCATCATCCAGTTCATACATCGGGAAGTCTACGATCCAGCAGAACTTGAAGACATTTGGATCAATCAGGCCGAGGCGTTTGCCCAACTCGTTGCGAACTTCGCCTCCGATGTTATTGGCCGCTGCTTCCTTGTCGGCAATGAAGAACATGACGTCGCCGTCGCCCACCCCGCCGAGCTCCTTGAGCGCGTTGAGAGTCTCCTCGGAAAGAAATTTGGCAATCGGACTCTGAACTTCGCCGTCGTTCCAGCGCAGGTATCCCAGCCCCTTGGAGCCGACCGACTGCGCGAACTTGATCATGTCATCGAAAAACTTGCGTGATTCGCCGGCACAGCCCTTGGCCGCGATGGTTTTCACCACACCGCCGGAAGCCACAACGCCGGCAAAGGCCTTGAAGTCGCAATCGCGGAACAACTCGGTGGCATCCTGCATAATCAACGGGTTGCGCAGGTCAGGCTTGTCGGAACCATACTTATCCATCGCTTCACGGTACGGAACACGCGTAAACGGCGGCTTGTCGACCTGCTTGTCGGAAAACTCGGTAAAGATCTTGTACAGGATGTGTTCGTTGACTTCGAAAACGTCTTCCTGCGTGGCAAAAGCCATTTCCATGTCGAGCTGATAGAACTCGCCGGGTGAGCGGTCGGCACGAGCATCCTCGTCGCGGAAGCACGGGGCAATCTGGAAATAGCGGTCGAATCCGGAGGTCATGAGCAACTGTTTGAACTGCTGGGGTGCCTGCGGCAACGCGTAGAACTTGCCGGGATGAACGCGGCTCGGTACGAGGTAGTCGCGTGCGCCTTCGGGCGAGCTGCTGGTCAGGATCGGTGTCTGCATTTCCATGAAGCCTTCAGCGGTCATCAGCTCGCGGATGCGGGCAATCACCTTCGACCGCAAAATGATGTTCTGGTGCAGGCTCTGGCGGCGAAGGTCGAGAAAACGATATTCCAGACGCAACGATTCGTTGCACTCCTCTTCCTTTGCGACCTGGAATGGAATCACCTTGGATTCACCAAGCATTTCCATCTCATCGGCCACGATTTCAATCTCTCCAGTCGCCAGTTTCGGATTGACGGCTTCGGGAATACGGGCAATCACTTTTCCGGAAAAACAAATGGTCGATTCCACGCGCCAGTGTTCGACCCCCTTGTAAAAAGGTTGCGAAGGATCGATAACGACCTGCGTCAGACCGTAGTGGTCGCGCAAGTCGATGAAGATGATGCCGCCATGATCGCGTACGCTGTGTACCCAACCCGAAATCTTTACGGTTTCATCAATGTTTTCTTTCCTGAGCTGGCCGCAGGTATGTGTTCTGTAACGATGCATGATAATCTCCTAAATCGTAATGAGTAATACGTAATTGATAATGCGCTTCCTACGGATTACGCATGATGAATTACTGCTTCCAAATCCATTTCCTGTTGCGAACCTTCAGCCATGCTCTTGACCAGGGCAACGCCCTTTTCCAGTTCGTCTTCGCCGCGGATCACTACGGTTTCAGCTCCGCTTCTGCTGGCCTTGCGCATCTGGGCCTTCATGCTCTTGGCTTCAAGCTCCATCCCGCAACGCACCCCCTTGACTCGCAGCTCGCGTGCTAGCTTCATATTTTCCTGCAACGCCTTCTCTCCAAGCGAGACGAGCCACATACCGCCTTTCGGCGCAAACTGTTCGGCAGTAACCCCACAGGCCTCCAAGGCCATGATCGTCCGTTCAAATCCAACGGCAAAACCAACGCCCTGCATGACTTTCTTTCCAAGTGCAATTTCATAGCGTCCGCCGCCAGCCAGTGCATCCTGAGCGCCCAGGGCCGAATGGCTGATTTCCCAAACCGTGTGCACGTAGTAGTCGAGCCCGCGAATCAGCTTCGGGTTGACCTCCACCTCGATGCCCATCGTTTCGAGTGCCTGCATGACCTGATCCAGATACGCTCTCGATTTTTCGCTCATGAAATCAATAGGCGATGGAATCTGTTCGACAATACGGCCGCAGCTCTCGTTTTTGCAGTCAATGACCCGCAACACGTTTTCGTCTATGCGCCGTTGGCAGTCCTCGCACAGTTCAGTGAGATGAGGTTGAAGCGCGTTGCGCAATCCTTCAGCAACAACTTTGCGGTCGGACGGCTCGCCCCGCGTACTGATCTGGATTTTGGAGCCATCCAGCCCCCACGCGTCCAACAAACTTTTCTGCAGGGCGATGCACTCGGCATCCGCGAGCGGATTCGGTTCACCGGTGGCCTCGACGCCCACCTGGTGGAACTGTCGCTTGCGGCCGGCCTGAGGCCGTTCGTAGCGGAACATCGGGGCAATGTAGAATACGCGGGCATTCAGCCCTTCTTCGCCACGACCGGCCAAATGACGGATTGTCCCCGCGGTGCCTTCCGGACGCATGGCCAGCTCGTGCTTGCTGGGTTTGAAGGAATACATCTCCTTCTTGACGACATCGGTGGTATTGCCCAGCGAACGCTGAAAGACGGAAAGTTTTTCAAGCACCGGTGTGCGCACTTCCCCGTAGCCATAGGCGGTAAACACCTCGCGTGCCCGCTCCTCCATCATGCGCCAGATATAAATTTCCGGCGCATAGATATCAGACATTCCCTGCAGAGGCTGGAATTCGTTTGAAGCCATTTTTATTTCCGATTGATGATTGCCGATTTTGGGCCTGCGACGCCTTTTCAAAGCAGAACGATTCAATCGGCAATCGGCATTATAAAATCGGCGATGATCCTACTCACCCGTTATTTTCTGGCGCATGATCTTGCCCGGCTTGAACTTGACCACCTTGCGCGCCGGAATGGTAACAACATTTTCAGGCTTGTTGGGATTGCGACCGATGCGCTGCTTGCGTTCACGCACCTCGAAAACACCGAAGTTGCGGAATTCAACAGTTTCATCCTGTTCAAGTGCTTCGACGATATAGTCCAAACTCTTTTGGATTACCGCGTAGACATCCTGTTGGATCAACCCGGTCTCGTCAGCAATACGCATCACCAAATCTCGTTTCGTCATCTTTCCTATCTCCTTGATTTTTAAATAGTTCAATAAAACGGAGGACCGTTGTTTAAAAAGTAAACCACGGATATTATTCAGACGGGATGATCGGTCAAGTTAATCCGATCATTATTAATGAATTAGCGCGAAAAAGACTAGCGCGCCAAAATGTGGACTGCCAAAAAGACCCAAAACAGGATGAAGCTCAGCACCGTCAAACTCTTATTGAATAAATAGAAATGGTCTTTGGGATCAATAACCAGTGCAGTCTGCTCGGCCGAAACCATCGTATGCGGTGCAATCATGATCTTCAGTATTTCGCCTTTGGAGGATGCTTTGAGTGTCGAGGAATCCAACTGCTGGCGCAACTCGCCCACGGCATCCAAGGCCTCATCCATCTCTTGCTGCGCAGCATTCAATTGCTCCTGGAGGTCTGCGATCTTGTCAGCCGACGCACCGCTTGCAATCAATTTCTTGGATTCCTTCTCCAGCGCAATATGCTGTTGCTTGGCCTCGCTATAGGAACTTCGAGCCTTCTCGTATTCAACCAAAACACGGTCGCTCCGCAACTTTGCCAGCACTTGGTTCTCCGCGACAACATCACCCTGTCCCACATTTACTTCCTGTACCGTACCGGCCACCCCGAACGTCACATCGAGCTGCCTGGGATGCTTGCTCAAGACCTTGTCGGAAGGGAACCAGGCATCCTTAACCGCCCATATGCACAGGAAAAAGAAGATTGCTGCAAGAATAAGAAAATCGTTCGTTCCTTTGATGTTGTAGTCGCGCTTGGCTGGCATTCAAAAACTCCTCTGATTAGTACTACAATAAATTGTCAAACCAACCAAGAGTTGTCGATCTCCAATTTTCTCCCCTCCCCCCGAAACCACTTTTCAGGGAAAAATTCGGTTTTATCCATGCCGCTCCATTGTGCTAGCATCCCCTATTCTTTTTTCCGGAGGAAATTTAAGTGTATCTAAAAACGCTAGAAATTGTCGGCTTTAAAAGCTTCGCGAATAAAACAAAGCTCGAATTCGAGCCCGGCATGACGGCAATCGTCGGCCCGAATGGATGCGGAAAAAGCAATGTTTCCGATGCCGTCCGATGGGTGCTGGGTGAGCAGCGAGCGCGCGCGCTGCGCGGAGCGAAGATGGAAGACGTCATTTTCAACGGCACCGACAGCACCAAGGCCCTTGGCATGGCAGAGGTCAGCATTACTTTGGCCGACTGCTCCGAGTCGTTGGGAATCGAATACGACGAGGTCTGCATTAGCCGACGCGTTTTCCGTTCCGGAGAGAGTGGCTATTTCCTGAACCGCAAGGCCTGCCGGCTGAAAGATATCCAACGCCTCTTTATGGATACCGGCGTTGGCACCGATTCCTACTCCGTCCTCGAACAGGGCAAGATCGACCAGATCCTGTCTGCGCGCCCCGAAGATCGCCGCACGGTTTTCGAAGAAGCCAGCGGCATCACCAAATACAAGGCCGATAAAAGAGAAGCCTTGCGCAAACTGGAACACACTGAAGCCAACCTGCTGCGACTCGCCGATGTGATCCGCGAAGTGAAGCGTCAAATTATTTCCCTTCAGCGCCAGGCGGGCAAAGCGAAGCGCTACAAGGAACTCTCCGAGGAAATGCGCGGACTCGACATCTATGTCACTCGTGAACGCATTATGGAATATGCGCAAAAAATCAATGCGCTGACCGGTGAACTGCAGGTACTGGAACAGACGGTCAACGAGCTGCATCGCCAGGTAGAGACCGCGGAAGCCGAGGCTGAATCCTCGCGCCAGGCACTGACCCAGCTGGAACAAACCATCTCCCATGCCATGGAACAGGCGTCCGCCGCACGCAGCGATCTCGAGCGCACACGCAACCTGATTACCATGAACACCGACCGCATCGCGGAACTGACCACCCTCGCCCAACGCAACACCCAGGAAACCGAAGAAGCCCGCATACGTCTCGAAGCCCATCGAGCCGAACTCGAAAAAATCATTGCCGACATCGCGAATGCCGAAGCGGAAAAAGAGTCAGCCAAGCTTGAGCTGGAAACAGCCACACAGGCCCAAAAGGTGGTCGAAGACCAGATGAACGGGACCCGGGCGCAGGTCAACAACCTTCGCAACGAATCCGTGGCACTCGATAGCAAAGCCTCCAAGATGCAGAACGAACTCAACGAGCTCGACGCGCGCGATCGCTCCGCCATGCTCAAGAAAGAGCGTCTTGCCACGGAAAAAGCCGAACTGGAACGTACGCTAAAACTGTATGTCGAACATCGCGAAGAGATGGACGGAAAGGTCGAAGCGCTGTCCGCCAAGGTGGCCGAACAGGCCGAATTGCTTACCCGCCTCAACAGCGAACGGATCGACCGCAAGGGCCTGATTATTGAAAACGAAAAGCAGCTGAATGAAAAGCAGAAGACTGTCGCAGCCAAGCGGGCCCAGCTTGAAATGCTTTCCGGCGGTGAGGCCCGCCAGGCCGGCTTCCCTCCTGGTGCCCAACTCTTGCTGGACCCGCCCAACGATTTTACACCTGACCGCGCCGGCATCATCGGCCCGCTGGCCGAACAGCTAAAAACATCCGCCGAATACCAAACCGCGCTCGAAGCCATCCTACGGCCCTGCATCGATGCCATCGTGGTGCGTGATGAGGCCTATGCTCGAGAAGCGTTGGACTGGCTGCGCGAACAGGAGGCCGGCAGCGCCCGACTGCTCAGCGTGACCTCAAGCATGGAGGAAGCAAATTTCGACACATCCTCCCCCGTCGGGAAAGGACTGATCGACTGCATTGACTTCGAAGAGGAAGTTGCACCGCTCGTTCGGCGCCTTTTCTGGAACGTCCGCGTGGTGGGCTCAGAATCCGAGATCCCACATGTGCTGTCAGCCGACACGATCGTGGTTTCCCTAAACGGAACCGTGATGTCCGGCGACGGCTCGTCGGAAATATGGATGCCTGCCACAGAAGACAAAAGTCCGCTGGCACGACATCAGTTGCGGGAACAGCTGCAGGATGAAATCGAAAAAATCGAGATCGATACTCAGAAGCTGGAAGACGCGGTTGCAACCCTGCGCGGAGAGGAGACCGGAATGGCCTCCACGATCGAGAACGGAAGGCATCAGCTCGAGGAATACCGCCGTGAACTCGCCCTGCAGGAGGGGGAACGGCAGGTCATCGTGCGCGAAACAAAGATTGCTCAGGAGCGCGTCGAAACCGTTACCTTCGAATTCAACAACCTAACCGAATCCGAAAGCAAGGGAGCCGAGCTTCGTTCCCGCCTCGCCTCCGAACTTCAGGAAGCACGCGACCGGCAAGCCAATGTCCGCACCCAGATCGCAGAGCAGACCAAGGCCTTGAACGACATTGAGGAACGACGGTCCGATGCCCTGTCCGTCACCTCCGAACATCGCATCAACTTCTCGCAGAAAGCCTCGGCACTGGAACATCTGAACAATCGCAGAAGTCCCATGGAAGCCCGCATCCGGGAACTGGAGGAACTGATCAGCGAACGTACCGGAGGAATCGACTCCTACAACCGCCGCATCGAGGACCTCCGCGTATCCATCGAGGATGAAAGCGCAAAGATCGAGCCGTTGGAAGCCCGTTTGGAAGAAGCCGCACAAACGCTCGAAGCGGAACGCTCGCGGCGCGAGGAGACCATTCGCATTCTCACCACAGCTGAAAACCGGCTGCGCGGATTGCGCGACTCGCTGGAGGGCGAACTCAACAAGAAATCGAAGCTCGAGGTGGAACGCGCCGAATTCAAGATGCGGCATGACAATGCACTTGAGCGCGTGACCGGGGCCTACCACATTACTCGTGAGGAACTGAATGAAGCCGAAGCACCCCGCTGGGAAAACGACGAGGTCCCGGATCGCGAGGAAATAGAAACCCGCGTTGCAGAGCTGCGAGCCAAACTGGATTCCATGGGACCGGTCAATCTGGTGGCGATCGAAGAACATGCCGAATATGAAGAACGTTTTGCATTCCTGAACAAACAGCAGGAAGACCTCCTGACCGCCAAGCAGCAGTTGCTCGACATGATCAAGACGATCAACTCGACCACCACCGAACTGTTCAAGGATACCTTCGACAAGGTAAATGCAAACTTCGAGGGCATGTTCAAGCAACTCTTCGGTGGCGGCTCGGCGAAGCTGGTCCTTACCGACGACGAGGATATCCTGGAAGCCGGCATCGAAATCATTGCCCGCCCGCCCGGCAAGAAGTTGCAGACCATTTCCCTGCTCTCGGGCGGCGAGCGCACCATGACCGCCGTGGCCCTGCTCTTCTCGCTGTTCAAGGTCAAGCCCAGCCCGTTTTGCGTGCTGGACGAACTGGACGCCGCGCTCGACGATGCCAACATCAATCGCTTCGTCGACGCTCTCAAGGATTTCCTGAACCAGTCGCAGTTCGTGATCATCACCCACAGCCGGCAGACCATTGCAGCCGCCGATGTGATATATGGTGTCACGATGCAGACCCGAGGCGTATCCAAGGTGGTCTCCATGAAATTCGCCGACTACCAGGCCCATGAAAAGGAACTAAAATAAGGCAAGCCGTATGAGACACTAGGCTGATAAGCCTTGTCTCAATAATTCATTTGCCACGGAGGACAGGAGGAAAGAGAATCCTGTACATCCCGTTAAAATTTACGGATTACAAATTACGCAGCATTACGAATTACGATTATGTCACAGCCCAATCCATTTGATTTCTGGTACGCGGTGAACAACACCGAGTTGATCAGCTCGCCCAGCAGTCGGCTGGAAACGTTCGGGGAAACAGTCGTTAACTACTACCTAGTCAGTGAACTGATGGACAGCGTCAACAAGGTGCGCATACGCGAAGGTCACCTCAAGGCACTTAAGCCTGAGATCATCACCCCCCACTCGCTCGGACAGGTGGATCTTGACGACTTTGGCCCCGAAGCCCGCAAATATGCCGAATGGCTACAGGAACATGCCGACGACCTGCGTATTCTCCAATACGGCTTCCGCATCCAGAAACAGGAAATCAAGGAATATGTGGTCAGCGATAATATCGACAACGTCCTTGATCGCGTAAAACAGGAAGTCGACGCAAAGGACGATCCGCTCAGCGCGATCCTGCTCGGTGTAGACGATCCTTGGGAAGTCTGTCTGCTAAAACTGATGGTCGAACTGGTCCAACACTCGGCCGGTGGAAATATCCAGGATATCCAGCAACGGTTCGTCTCCCAGCAAAAGAGTCTTTCGCAACGGATTGATGAAGCTTTTCTGAACGCCTCTCGCAATCCTGCCTTGATCAACGACCTTGCCGACATGCTCAAACAAAACGGCGTTTGGGAACAGTATGAAGACCGCTTCTTTGCCCTCGTCCGTTCCTCCGAACTATAATGTCACCACAGAAGGAGCCGACATATAGCGGAAAGATCCTGTCTCTCCTGCAAATCCCGTCAAAAACCTCACGTCTCATTTTTTTATATTGAGCAGATTGACACACCCCGACCCGATCCGTATATTCCGGACTTCTTTCTTGAGGGCGATTAGCTCAGTTGGTTAGAGCGCTTGCTTGACATGCAAGAGGTCACAGATTCGAGTTCTGTATCGCCCACCATTCCCTTCTAGACACTAGGAATTCTTTTTTCCTAGGGTTTTTACGTTTTGCTCCAAATTTATGCTCCAAAAATTGGAGTAGATATGGTGATAACCATCATCGTTAAAAACGTCATCAAAAGAGGTCGAACTGACCTGCCCCCATGGTTTGGACACAAAAAAGCCCCCGGTGGGTGCCGGAGGCGTTCAATTACTGGGTTGTATGGGCTACTACCCTGCTTATGTATTATTCCATGCGATTCGGGGGAATTAAGGTGGAATTGGCTGATCTGGGGCTATGCGTTGGTTAGGATTTTTTGATCATCGTTTTGACTTTGTATTATGTTTAGTTGGTAGCTTTCGGATTAGGTACTCTTCTAGGGAATTTGCTAGATACTCATCATCCATATCAAATCCTATGGTCCAAATCGCAGAGACGCCTCTCCATTTCTCTCGTACCTTACGTGTACCTGACTTAGAAATGCTTTTATCAGCAACTAAAACATGACTGAGGAGACGCCTGATAATTCCATGTCCCTCATATTGTTTATGTCCTAGGCTATTCCCTATTCCGATATACAGAATTTCATTGTTATTTGACAAAGCGTAACATCCACCCTTGCTGTGGTATGGAAAACTTGTAGCTTCATATGGGTGTTCTGTCATTTTCCATTTGGGTGGAGAGATGTCTTCTCTATGCCAATGGCGATTAAAGAAAAGATTAGTTTCTCTATGTAAATCATCAACATTAGTCATTTAAAATCCTAACGTTACTCATGACCCGCTTGGGAAGCAACTTTACCATTCAAAACGGGCGTTTCCCGAGTCGGGTCAATGAGCTGGTTCGGAAATCATGTATCGTACCTCTTGAGGAACTGACCAAATGCCATGAGGGCATTATCGACAGTCTTGAGTTGCTTAAAGTGAGTTTCGTCAATTGGGATGTTACATTCATCGGCGATTGAGGAAAAGTATTCACGGTAGTGCTCATATGTAGTCCAGTTTGGGGCAGTAGATTTTCCTGTATGTGCCGACATGACACGAAGAACGTGTTGGTCAACGATTGGATATGTACTGGGTTTGGCGATGTGGAAAAGGAATACCTGCCATACTATTCCGTTTGGAAATACTCCACGCGTGATTTTTTTGAATTCATCTTCACATAATGCACCACACCGAAACTTATTGATGTCATTAAGTTTGGCAATGACCTTCTTGACGCGGGGGTTCGCTGTACCCTTAGCTGTTCCTGATTGTATTGTCCTTGTCAAATACTTTGGATCCTTCCAGCGAAGCAACCGCATGATGTTTTCATCTGTTAAGGATCTGCCGATGTTGAGCTCGGAGAAATAGTCGATTGGAATTTTTGTGCCAAACACGGTGATCGAATAGTCGTAATAGCGGTTCCAGAAATCCACAAAAGCCTGCGCTTGTGTTGAGTTATAGGATCGGAATTTAAATTGATTGAGTATGTACATTTTTATTTCTTCCGAACGTCCAAGGTGAGGGGCGGCGCGTTAGCGACGTACCTCTCGACCTTCTTGTTGTGCCCCTATTATCATCCTGTAGTAGTCAGTGTCTTTATAATCTATACCAAAATCAACTCTCTCTTTGAGGTGATCTATTGCGCTCTTTCCTGAGCTATCTACGGCGCTGGGATCAATTCCGTTTTCAAGTAAGTATCGTATTGTGGATGGATGAACAAAGGGGCCGCAATCAGAGATTCGGCTCATTATGCTTATCAGGGCAGTTCTGCCTTTATTGTCAGTCGCATTAATGTCAGCCCCAAGATCTAATAGTAGAGCAATTTTATCTACCTCGCCTGTGTCGATAAAAAAGAATAGCAAAGGAGTTCCATAGGGCTTCGCGTTAACATTAGCGCCTAATCGTGCCAGTTGAGCAATAATAGGTTCCTGCCCTGTTTTTACTGCCTCAAGGCCGTAATCCTGCATCGATAGAACTGCTTGAGCAAAGGGGGTCACACCATTTGTGTTTCCCGCATTGATATCAGCTCCATGTTCTATCAGTAAGTCGACTATTCCTTTTTTTTCTTGATAGTTGTCAACTGCAAGAATCAGCGACGTATCACCACTGTTGTCTTTTGTGTTAACATCTGCTCCATGATGTATAAGGGTTTCAGCTGTTCTTGCTGATTTTGAGGAACTACACGCATACATCAAAGGTGTTCTTCCATCTCGATTCTTTGCATTGACACTTAATCCGTGCTGTATAAGAAGATCAGCTATCTCGTAATAACCATGGCGGGCAGCACTGAATAATGCTGTCTCTCCATCGTTATCTCTCTCGTCCACTCTTGCATTTAGCTCAATAAGCTTGCGAACTGCATCAATATTGGGGTTATGGGAGCAGGCAAAATGCAAGGCGGTATTTCCATAAACATCTTTTTGGTTAACATCTACACCTAGCTTGACTAAGGCTGCAATAACCCGTGGACTTCCAATCCCCATGCATTCATCCATTAAAAGGGTTCGGCCTTTTTCATCGGACTCATTGATTTCTTTTCCGCTCATGTAAGCTAACTTCGTGATATTCACTCGTAGAATGTCGTAGCCAACAAAACATGTTGTTACGAGTACGATTTGAGCGAACACAATGGCGTATGCTTTTCTTAATGTTATTCGTATCCCCATCAAGTATCCGATCCATGAAGCAGGTATAAGGGTTAATGGGGCGAGCGATTCAAATTCAGATACGAACATAAAAAATAATGAATACCAAATTCCTGGAGAACAAATTAGGGCAGTCAGGTAAGGTTTCTTAACTGGAGGATAGAAAACTCCACCGGCGAGTCCGCCTGTAAAACAAGCAGCCGTCGCAACTATTTCTAATAGCAAAGTATGGTCGTTGAAAACATGCGTGCATCCTTCAATTAACTGAAACATCGAAAAACCGGTGCCGAAAATTATTACACCGGTGATTACAATGATCAGTAATGATATAGCGAATCGTTTCATTTATATATCTGCACCCAACGCTCAGGCTGACCTGCCGTGCACATAAACATTGACCTAATCAACTGGCGTTTTCCCGGTAAAGTCCATGCCCTGGTTGGCAAAGTTATTTTTGTTCGTAGCACTAAGTATCATGGAAAATGCCCAACCGACCAAGGCGATGAGTAAATAGATGGTTGTTTTCGCATATATTTCCGCAACTAATTCGCTATATTTTTGGGGATCCATTCCAACACCACCATACATGAGCCAATGGTGCTGCCATGATATTGCATGCGTGAACGCTCCAAAGAGAGCGATCCAGACAGAACCGTTACGGAGAAACCATTCAATCTTGGATATATGTGTCTTCCGCGACCGCCGAATAAATCCAAGACTCAATAGAGTCAGTATCATTATGATAAGAACCACCATAAATATTGAGTGCGCTGGTCCCAATTGGTCGTATAGCGTGATTGTCACAACATCATAGTTTTCATCTGGCATAATTGTCCTTTTTTAATCTGCCAACGTTTGGTGTGACCTGCGCGGGACATAACGTCAGGCACGAAGATTGTGCGTTTTACCGCGTAAGGTCCATGCCCTGGTTGTGCATGTTATTTTGTTACAGCAAATAAAATGAATGCTAATGCGATGGCCAGAAAAGAAAGCTCAAATAGTCTCACAGATACTGGTGTTTTGATTTTTTCACCTTTCACAATTTTCTTGGCTAAGAAGTAATCCTTATAAATTCCGATGTTTGTCCACAGAGAATGGGTTTTCCCGCCAGTATATTGTTTGATGAATGGGCAAATACCGAATGCCCACGCCAACGTTGCGGTTACGACTGCGCTTAGTATGAGTATGATTTCCATTTTTATCTCTGCACAACGTTAAGCCTGACCTGCCGTGCGCATAAACGTTGACCGGATCAGCGGGCGTTTTCACGGTAAGGTCAAGGCTCTGCTTGTGCACTTTTGTTTCTCATTGGTGGTTCATAAAGTTTGATAATTACGCTTTTTTCATCACCCTCATCATCCGGAAGGAGTAGATCAAATTTCATTTTGTGATTGTGAAATATTTCTGTGATTGCTCGAACCGCATTAAAACGAACATCTGATCCAAATTTAATCTGTGAGTGCTTTTTTTGGTTTCGTTTACACCAAGCCTTGATCATATTTAAGTCATATTGTTCTGATGGATCAGGGGAAACTCTGGGTCTCGGTTCTTCAAAAATATAGGGGAGAATTATTTCATCTAAATCCTCGTGCCGTGGAAGGTGTGAGCGAACAAGGCATGGGTTACAATCCCAATAGAAACCATTGATCTTTACATCAACACAGCCAACTTCAGCTAAGGTTTGTAATAGTTTCGAAACCTGTTCCCAGCTCATATCATCTTCGATATGCTCTGCGAGTGTGATTTGAGCCATTGGCGGTTCTTCATGAGGTGTTCCTGTTTCTACTGACAAAGTTAACTTCAGCAGGAAGAAAGCTACCACTCCGACAATCACGCTAAAGACTGGAAGAATCAGTTTTTTCATTTTCTATGACTGCACAACGTTACGTGTGACCTGCGCGGGAACTAAACGTTTGGCACGATAGATTGTGCGGCTTACCGCGTAAGGTCCACGCGCTGGTTGGGAATCATTTGTTTTTCAGTGCTGCTTTGAATGATTCTCGCAGTTTTAATTTTCCTGTCATGAAGTGGGTTATCATTTCATTCCAGTAGGATTCTGCTTCTGCATTCTTATCAATTTCTGTAATCAAACCTTGTTGGGCGAGCAGGGAAAACTCACTAGAGATTTTTGATCTGTCCCATTCAATTTCTTTTAGATCATCAGGTAGAAAATCTAGTGTGCAGAATATGGTCAAACATAATTGAATCGCATCGTCTTTCCCGAGAGTTCCAAATCGAGACTGAATGTATTCAGATAATATTGAAGTCATATTTCTGCTTCCCAACGTTAAACGTGAGCCGCCCCGGGAAATAAAGTTTGCCTGACTTGAAGGGCGTTGTACCGGGTAGGCTCCACGCTCTGGTTCGGTTTTATTTGTTTTTAAGTACAAGTGCCATGACAGTACCTATTGTTGTTAATGCAATTCCTGATATGGATAAAATCTGAAGAAACCTGAGCATCTTTTCTGGAGTTGATTTCTTTACGTATAGGAGGGTGAAATAAACAATTGAACACATGAATATTGTGAAAATTGATCCAAATATTATTCCTTCAGCTACGCCCATTGAATGGATTCCAATTCCATAACCTATTATCAGGATAAAAAGTAAAATCAGGATCATGACACGAAACTCTGGATTTACTTTTTTATTCATATTATGTGATACCGAACGTTAAGCCTGACCTGCCGTGCGCAAAACGTTGACCGGATGGACCGGCGTTTTCACGGTAAGGTCAAGGCTCTGGTTCGACCTATTTAAAGTAAGTTTTGATTTTGTCTATCAGACCTGTTTTTTTGATTTCTGTATAACGAGTGCTTCTACGCTCTCGCAAGGGATCATGAGACCAACATTGAACATGACAAATGTACATTCCCGTTCTTCCTCCCTGTGTTACAGCTATAGAAATTCCGCATGTGTATTTCTTACTTCCAGTTGGATATCGACCATCTTCAAAAAACGACAATCTGCCCTCGATTGAATCTAAATTATGTTTCACTAATTTATCTGTAATGGTTTTCGAACCTAAAACTTCATAACTGTAGATGCGCAATAATTCTCCTGGATGAACTTTGAAGTGAAATTGAACTCTGTTTTCTGTGATGGACTTTTGGCACAGGAATCCAATGCCCCAATATCCGGCAATGTCATTGTTTCTGGACATCAGATACTCGCACAAAGAGCGAGCTACATGGTTCATTTCTCTTTTCTTCATTTTTCTTCAGTCGAACGTTACGTGTGACCTGCGCGGGACTA
>JBNKSB010000168.1:0-4252 GCA_050297095.1 Pontiella sp.
CATTGAAGAACTCCAGGCCGCCGGATTGCGCGGCCGCGGAGGTGCCGGCTTCCCGACCGGATTGAAGTGGAAGTTCACCAAGAACGTCGAAAGCGAGCAGAAATACATCGTCTGCAACGCCGATGAAGGCGATCCGGGCGCATACATGGACCGCTCAACGGCCGAGGGCGACCCCCACTCCATCCTCGAAGCCATGACCATCGCCGGACACACGGTTGGCGCCAACCAAGGCTTCATCTATATCCGCGCGGAATATCCGCTGGCAATCGAACGCCTGAACAACGCCATTGCCCAGGCCCGTGAATACGGACTGCTCGGCGACAACATCCTCGGCTCCGACTTCAGCTTCGACATCGAGCTGCGGCTCGGCGCCGGCGCGTTCGTCTGCGGCGAAGAAACCGCGTTGCTCGCCTCGATCGAAGGCAAGCGCGGCATGCCGATTCCGCGACCGCCCTTCCCCGCTGTCAAGGGACTGTGGGGCAAGCCGACCGTGATCAACAATGTGGAAACGTGGGCCAACATCCCGATGATCATCCTGAAGGGCTCCGCCTGGTTCAGCAGCATCGGTACGGAAACCACCAAGGGCACCAAGGTGTTCGCCCTGACCGGCAAGATCAACAATTCCGGCCTCATCGAAGTTCCGATGGGAACCACGCTGCGCGAAATCATCTATGATATCGGCGGCGGCATCCGCGGCGGAAAGAAGTTCAAGGCCGCACAGACCGGCGGACCATCCGGCGGAGTGATCACCGAGGAATTCCTCGATATTCCGATCGACTACGAAAGCCTCCAGTCCATCGGTTCGATGATGGGTTCCGGCGGCATGATCGTGATGGATGAGGACGACTGCATGATCGATGTCACCAAGTTCTACCTTGAGTTCACGGTTGACGAATCCTGCGGCAAGTGTGCGCCCTGCCGAATCGGCGGACGCACCAACTACAATATTCTCGACAACATCTCCAAGGGCAAAGGCACCATGGAAGACCTCGAGAAACTGAAGGATCTCGCCCAGGCCATGCGCAAGGCATCACTCTGCGGCCTTGGTCAGACGGCACCCAATCCGATCATGTCCACGATGAAGTACTTCGAGGACGAATACAAAGCGCACATCCTCGACAAAGCCTGTCCGGCAGGAAAGTGCAAGGACCTGCTGTCCTACACGATCATCGACGACAAGTGCGTCGGCTGTACCGCCTGCGCCCGGGTCTGCCCGGTCAACTGCATTAGCGGCGTAGTCAAGGAAGTCCACACAATTGATCAGGATCAGTGCATCAAGTGCGGCCAGTGCTTCGATAAATGTAAATTTGACGCAATCCTCAAGGGATAAGGAGTAAGTAAAATGTCTATGATTGAACTCGAAATCAATGGAATTCCCGTAACCGTCCCGGCAGGAACCACCATCCTGAATGCGGCGAAGGAAGTGGGCGTTGAAATCCCCAAGTTGTGCTACCACTCCGACCTCGATGCATGGGCCGCCTGCGGTATCTGCGTGGTCCAGGTGGAAGGCTCTCCGAAAATGCTGCGCGCCTGTGCTACATCCGTCGGCCCGGGCATGAAGGTGCTCACCCACACCCCCGAGGTCGTGGAAGTGCGCCGCACGGTACTGGAACTGATTCTTTCCACACATCCGAACGACTGCCTCCAGTGCGGTCGCAGCGGAAACTGCGAACTGCAGGACCTTTCCGCCGACTTCGGCATCCGTGAAATCCCGTACGAAAAACGCGTGGCTGAAATCGAACCGGACACCTCCACGGCCTCCATCGTGCTGAATCCGGAAAAATGCGTGAAGTGCGGCCGTTGCGTGCTGGTTTGCCAGGACATGCAGGGTGTGCATGCACTCGAATTCATCGGCCGCGGCGACGGCACCCGCCTTGCGCCTGCAGCGGATGCAACGCTCGACGAAAGCCCCTGCATCAAGTGCGGCCAGTGCTCCGCGCACTGCCCGGTTGGCGCAATCTACGAGAAAGACCAGACCCGCACAGTGTGGAACGCCATCAAGGAAGGCAAGAAGCATTGCGTGGTACAGATTGCCCCGGCGGTCCGCGTGGCCATCGGCGAAGCCTTCGGCATGGAGCCAGGCGAGCTGGCCACGGGCCAGCTCTACGCCGCCCTGCGCCGCCTCGGCTTCGACGCCGTATTCGACACCAACTTCACCGCCGACCTCACCATCCTTGAAGAAGGTTCCGAGTTCGTTAAGCGCGTGACGGAAGGCGGCGTTCTGCCGCAGATCACCAGCTGCTGCCCGGCGTGGACCGACTACATGGAAAAATACGCCAACGACTTCATCGACAACTTCTCTTCGGCGAAGTCCCCGCAACAGATGCTCGGCGCCATGGCGAAGAGCTACTATGCGGAAAAGGCCGAAGTCGATGCCAAGGACATGTACGTGGTCTCCATCATGCCCTGTACCGCCAAGAAGTTCGAGGTTTCGCGTGACGACAATATGAGCTCCACCGGCTTCCAGGATGTAGACGTCGCCCTGACCACCCGCGAGCTTGCCCGCATGATCAAGCAGGCCGGCATCGACTTCGCTTCCCTGCCGGAGGAAGAGGTCGACAGCCTGCTGGGTGAATACACCGGGGCCGGTACGATCTTCGGCGTTACCGGCGGCGTGATGGAAGCGGCCCTGCGTTCGGCCTACTACCTCATCACCAAGGAAGACCTCGAAGACGTCAACTTCATGGACGTCCGCGGTCTCGAAGGGGTGAAGGAAGCCACCATCGACATCAAGGGAACCGAGATCCGCGTTGCGATCGCCCACCAGATGGGCAATGTCGAGGCCGTACTCGACAAGGTTCGCGAAGCCAAGGAAAAGGGTGAAGAACTCCCGTGGCACTTCATCGAAGTGATGGCCTGCCGCGGCGGTTGCATCGGCGGTGGCGGACAGCCCCACGGCGCGACCGACGAAATCCGCCTGCAGCGCACGGCTGGCATCTACACCGACGACGAAAAGTCGGTAATCCGCTGTTCGCACCACAACCCGATGATCACCAAGATCTACGAGGATTTCCTGGGTGAGCCGCTCAGCCACAAGGCCCACGAGTTGCTGCACACCACCTACAAGGAACGGTTGGTCTACAAAAAGTAGGTTTTGCTGCGCAACCAACAAAAAACCGCTCCGGTAACGGGGCGGTTTTTTTGTGAGCCTGCCTTGCTTTATTCATGGAGGCAACTAGACTGCAATAAATCCATGAAAATAGAGTTATATGCACTTATGAAATATGAACACATCGTTTTGCTCGCCGCTTCAATCCTCGGATTTACGTTGCCATCGGCCCTCGCTCAAGAGCCCCCTTCGCAACCGGTAGCGTTGCCGACACCGGTAACGCGAACCGCAACCCCCTCCTTTCCGTCGAAACAGCCGGCGACCGACCTCAAATCCTTCGAGTTTGCCGGGGCGGATCTCGACACGGTGATGACCATGTACTGCGAGTGGACTGGAAAGATTTATTTAAAAAACGACAATGTAAACACCAGCGTTTCTCTCAAGGCAGAAAAGCTGACGGTTCCCGAATGCATCGATGTGGTTGAAACCATCCTTGCCATGAACAATATCGCTATCGTTCCATATGGTGAAAAGTTTATCAAAGTGATTCAGGCAAACTCGGCCGACCTAACCGGTGAAGGGTTGCCCCTCAGTCTGGATGAAGGGACCGAATACAGCGGAAGCGACAAACTGGTAAGCCAGATCATCCCGTTAAAAAACGTGCAAATTCCTGAAGTGCAAACCGCCATCCAGCATCTCATGCACTCCTTTGGTAAGATTCAAACACTGGAAGCCAGCAACTCCCTGCTGATTACCGATACGGAATCCAACATTCTGCGCATCCGCGATCTGGTTGACTTCATGGACCAGGCCAGCGCGAAGATTGAACCCCGCTTTTATCAAATTTCGTATGCCGAAGCGAGAGAGCTTGCCGCAACCCTAAATGAAATCATCACCATGGCACAAAGTGATGCATCCACCGGGAGCACTGCTCGGCGAACCATTCGTTCATCTAGCGTAATTCGGGCACGCACAGCCACTCCTGCCGCCACCCGTGCCGCCATTTCTTCCACGGAAGCCGGCGAACAAACCATTATCCAAGGCAATGTCAAGGTTATGGCCGATGAACGCACCAACCTGATTCTCATCTTTTCACAGAAGGAAAATTTCGACTTTTTCGACAAGATGATCAAGACCCTCGATGTTGAGGTGGAACCTGCCATCACCTTCGAGGTGGTGAATCTTGAATATGCCGATGCGGAG
>JBNKSB010000169.1:0-13401 GCA_050297095.1 Pontiella sp.
CTGATCACCCACCTCTACCCCTACATCTTCAAGGATCCGAAACTCAAACCGATGATGCGCGCATTCTTTGCACGGGGTCTCGACCAGACCGCCGACCCCCTCTTTTCACACCTCCTGCGTTGGAACAACACCGCACGGATCAAGAACTTTTTCTCCGATACGATGAAAGCATCCATCGGTTCCTATTCGGGTTGCGATGAAGTCCGCGACCATCTCCCGGAAGCCTTCCACGGATGGAACCATCTGGCCCAGGCCCAATATCTCGAGATGAATATTTTTATGAGCAACTATCTGCTTTCGTCGCAAGGCGACCGTATGGCGATGGGCCGCTCCGTTGAAGTCCGGATGCCCTATCTGGACCCGAAGGTGATGGAATTCATGGGCCGCGTACCTGCACACTGGAAAATTCTTGGGCTGAAGGAAAAGTATATCCTCAAGAAATCCTTCTGCGGCATACTGCCAAAGGAAATCGCGATGCGCCCGAAACAACCCTACCGGGCACCGATCTCCGACAGTCTCCTCAATATTGCCCGGACAGACCGGAACAAGGAACTGCTTTCTCCGGAGGCACTTCAGCGATCTTCGCTTTTCGACCCGGAAAAAGTCGGCAGGCTTATCAAAATGGCGGAGGCAGGAACGGCGGCCAGCGAGATCAACGATATGGCTTTGGCAGGAATTCTCACCACGCAAATGCTGCACCATCAGTTTATCGACAATTTTAGACCATGCGACCCGAGCGAGCTTTCGCCTGACATGCTTATCGATCACAGAACTCCGAACATCGGAGAAAAAACTAAACTGAAGGAAACCATACCATGAATGGACATAAACCTTTTTCATCCGAATGCCTTCAACTCGATTGCGAGAAAGAGACCGCCAAGATCTGCGAAAAACTGCGCGGACTCCTGGCCCGCAAATTCAAAAAGCAAGGCCTTGTGGTTGCCCTGTCCGGAGGCATCGACAGTAGCGTGGTCGGCGCATTGTGTATTCGTGCGATTGGCAAGAAACGAGTGTTTGGACTGCTGATGCCGGAACAGGATTCATCGGACACCACCCGGCAACTCGGCCGGCAGTTGGTGAAGCACTTCGGCATCGATCATGTTGAAACCGACATCACGCCCATTCTGGATGCAGTCGGATGCTATCGCCATCGCGACGAAGCCATAAAGCAAGTCATTCCCGAATATGGGGACGGATACACCTGTAAAATACTGCTGCCCAGCCTGTTCGATAACGATAGCTACCGCGTCTTTTCCGTGGCAGTCCAAGCCCCCGATGGATCCACCCGAACCGAAATCCTCCCCCCCGAGGCCTACGCCGGCATTCTTTCGGCCACCAACTTCAAACAACGCGTCCGCAAGATGCTGGAATACTATCATGCCGACCGCCTCAACTATGCCGTGGCGGGAACCCCCAACCGGCTCGAATACGATCAGGGATTTTTCGTCAAGCTCGGAGACGGCGCCGCCGACACCAAACCGATTGCCCACCTCTACAAAACCCAGGTCTACCAGCTGGCGGAATATCTCGGGGTGCCCGAGGACATTCGAACACGCCCGCCGACGACCGACACCTACTCGATGCCCCAAAGCCAGGAGGAATTCTATTTTTCATTGCCCTACGACAAAATGGATCTTTGCCTGTACGGAAAAAACAATGGGTATTCCTGTGAAGAGATCGCACCAGAAACCGATATGACCCCGGAACAGGTTCAACGGGTCTTTGACGACATCGATCAAAAACGGCGGAGCACGCACTACCTCCACGCCCTCCCTGAACTGATGGATGCCGTTCCCGAAATCACCCATTAACGTAGCGCCCTATGAAGAGCCTCTTCCGCGCAGGCTAGGGATTGAAGTTGATCGTGATGTTGAGCGGAGCACTGGCAACTTCCATTCCATCCCCATAGATTGCCACGGCCTGAATACGCGCGGGCCCCTGCCCTACACGCTGCTCATCAAGGGTCAACGTCATGTCGTCGACATATTCCTTTTCATCCAGAACCATTTCTCCATAGATCAACCGCACCTGTTTCGGATTGTCGACACCCCCAATCTTCACCTTGATCGAATGGGTATACGGTCCTGTTTTCCTGATCTCATCGACCGGAATGGAAACCGACCGGCCAAACTGGTTTACGATGATCTCTTTGCTGGCCCAAGTTACGAAGTCCAGGTAATGGTCTATTCGGGCGCAGACACGCAATTCATGATATCCGTCCGACAGACCGTAGATTGTTAGATAGATGGATGGGTTGTCCGATTCTTCCTGAACCAGCTTTCCGTCCAACAGGAAGGTGTAGAGATACTTGGCATCGGCTACACGGGATTCCGCCTTGGCAATATAGGTAAAATGGCTGCTGATTTTTTCAGCTCCCAGCAAACGGACTGCCACCACCGGGGTATAGGGTCGGGTTAACGGATCCCCCAACAGAAGGGTTTGGAGAGGACAAGCAATGGATTGATAGAAACTTTCCAGCATCGTGCATCCAGAAACGTAATGCACATAAAACCGCGCCGAAGGAAACTTGTCGGGATTGGAATAGGGCTCAACCACTGCCCCGGCGGACCCGGTTGCACCGGCCTTCAGCCATTCCGTCATTTTGGTTTGCCGTCTCTGGAATTCAGCACTCCAACTCGTCAGATGCTCGGCCATCGCCCCCGGCGCAAATGATCCGATGGCCGAAGGATCAACGTCTTCCGCCCCCATCATCACCCCCATGACGTTTTTTGCGCCGGCCGGGAAATTGGTGGTAACCGTCGCGGAAATACCCCGTTGTTTTAGCTCGTTGACGGCAGGATAGTATTGCCACTCCCGGCAGGTTGAACGGACGTCATCGCTCATGACAAAATAGATGCCACTGTGCATCCCGCGGAAGTCAGCGCTCACACCACGCCCAATCGTATCAAGCACAGTCTGGACATCGTTGCCCTTCTCGCCAATGTAGCCCAGCATCATGTTGGGAAGCGGCATTTGCTTGCCTAGTCCTTTTGCCAAGTGCTTCATTTCCTCGGGAAGCTTCTCATTCTCAGGAAACCCATCCCTGAACTGTCGGAACGAGATCGATAGAAGGCTCTGCTTCAGCCGCTCGTTCGGCCCCATAAACAGCTTGGACAGGTATTTCCCGTCCTCGATCAGGCTCGGTCCCGGTACCTTGTCGCGCATAAAGGTCAGTCCCCCCACCGACATCTGCTGGCGATCCTTCTCGAAGGTCTTCACTCGAATGGGAAAATCAACCGAATAGATCCAGGCGAGTATCTGTCCGTCTATTCCACGCGCTTTGGCGGCGGCATTGGCTGGCTCCCAGATCAACTGGGTGAATTGTTCGGGGGTTATCGTAGCGGTTCCGCCATAGATGTTCTCAGGGATATCCAGATAGACGATATTGCGCATGGGCACCTGCCGTGCAGCGGCATAGGTGTTTGCCACCTGCATCGAGGCTTGCGACTGCTTGTTTACCAACAACAACACTTCGTGGGGCATCTGCGCCCACACGTTCATCGACAGAAAAACACCAATCAAAATGCCTACTACCCTGTTCATACAATTCCTCCACACATTGGTGGGCCAATATGGAGGTTCCTCCAACCGAATTCAACCCGCACGGGGAAAAAGCTTAGACATCATTTTGCATGAGTGTATGGCCTCTGCATGAGAACACAGGTCCCAGGCATCTTGTTCATTATACTTATTTTAATTCAAGATGTCGCATGGGGCTCGATAGACCAGCTAACGTGCTCCCTTATACCTAGGGAACGCATCGGGAACGGGCGAAGCTCTATGCCTACTGCTCACCGAAGACGATCGCTTCGAAGACATGGAATTCGCAATCGGACTGCCACCCATCGGGAGGAAGGCCTGCTTTCATTGCAAGGTGGGTGAGCGTTTCCGCGAGACCCCATTCTTGTTCGATGGCCACCTGCGGAAGAAAGACAGCGGAACGGGTTCCCTTGTAGAGTACAATTCCGTGTTTCCCGATTTCTATATCCGAATACGAGTTGACGCGGTGGGGAACGGTAAGCGCCGAAATCTCGATATCCACCGCATCGAGTTCCTCTCTTTGGAGGCTGGGGAAGCGGGGGTCATGGAAAGCAGCGTTTACAGCCTGCTCCTTGACCGCTTCATACAACTCGCGGCGAGGGAATATTTCGCCGATACAACCGCGCAGGCGGCCATACTTGTGGAGGGTCACAAACACCCCCATGATTGATTGCATCGGAGGGGTGATCTCGAGGCATGGATTAGGGTCATCCGGTTGCAGTTGCTTGGTTACACAATGCCGAGCCAGCTGCAACAGCCCGATCTTGTCGGATGCGGATAAAACCATTTCACGCTCACAATGCAACCCGTCCGTGCAGGCACACGGCCATTCTCCGGTGACAACGGCTGAAACATAGCTGACGCAATGAGACCAATCACCGGTCAAGTTGCCGGAGGTGTCGTATTTCAACAGGTGTACCTTGGCGAATTCGGGCAGCATGGCGAGCAATACGGCAATAGGGCTGCGTCCGCAGATCGTTGCCCGCGTCTCTTGTATGTAGTCCAAAAAGCCAGACAGATTCTTTTCCGCAATTAAACGGAAGGCATCCGTATCCAAGCGCCTCAGGTTGTCCGGTATATCCTCTGTGAACGGGACATAATCGAAGCCGCGACCATAGTGGGTAAAGTCCGAACTGATCACTATCAGGGTTTTCGAATCGATATTCTCCAACAATGTGTTGGCAATTTCACGGGCGCTTTGTTCGCATAATTCCCCACAGACCACCGGCACCAGCTTGAATTCGCCCAACGCACGTTGCAGGAAAGGAAGCTCGATTTGTACACTGTGCTCGTTGATATGAGCATGTGCGTGCGATTGGAAGAGTTCGTTTATCCAAAGCTGTTCCGCGAAATCCCGATCGATATCAATCTGGCCTAGCGGCGTTTCAACAGCATCCACATTGGGAATGCTTACAGCATCCATCAACGCCATCCGGTGGCTGGGCCCAATGACGACTACACGAGAGAAGGACCTTCCGGCAATCTGCTTGACGCCCTGCGCCGCCACCATGCCGGAATAGCGGTAGCCCGCATGCGGCAACAACAAAGCGATAATGCTGCCAGCGATCCTGGCATCAACCGCATCCAGATAGACGTCTACTTCGCGTGCAAGCCTCTCCGGATCCTCCGGGTACCAAATACCGGCGAGTTCAGACGTCAAAACATGGTTCTGTGTCCCCATCGATAAACACCCCCTTAAAAAAGCAGTTTAAGTATACAGCCCGACCACGGGCTCCGCAACATCTCAACGCCCTAAATCTTTCCGTTGCAGCGACCAACCAATAGTTCTACTCTTTGGCCATGACAACAAGGATTGTTCTCCAACTCATGATGATAGGTAGCCTCATCTACCTGTTCTTGAACCTTTATGCCTTTCTGGTTTCCGATTGGTTGCTCTTTGCCCCACGCGATTCTAGCTACAACCACTTGCCCAACGAAGTTAGGATTGCGGTTGGAGATGGAGAAAAAATCAACGCGGTGTTTTTGGAACATCCCGATGCAGAATACACGATTCTTTTCAGCCACGGGAACGCGGAGGATCTTGGCAATGTCGTTCCCTTCATGGAGCAGATCCATGCACGGGGTTATTCCGTACTAATGTATGACTATCGGGGCTACGGCACAAGCGACGGCCGCGCTTCCACCTCTCATGCAAAGAAGGATGTGGAGGCGGCATACCACTGGCTAGTTGACAAACAAAAGATTGAACCGGACAGAATCATCTCTCAAGGCCGATCACTTGGCGGCGGCGTGGCTGTATGGCTGGCCGCCCATCACAAGGTCGGCGGCCTGATTACCGAGATCTCGTTTACCTCCGCTTTTCGCGTGAAAACGCGTTGGAAACTGCTCCCCTGGGATAAGTTCGACAGCCTCAAACTGATCCGTCGGGTTCGTTGTCCCGTGCTCGTGATCCATGGCACCGACGATGAGGTCATTCCTATCTGGCACGGGCGGAAGCTCTATAATGCCGCCCCCGGCCCAAAGCGCCATCTGTGGATTGAAGGAGGAAAGCACAACGATTATGCCTACATCTCAGAAACGTCATATCTCAATACCGTTCAACGCTTTATTGAAGAGCTGGTGAAAGGCAAATAGAGGTTTATACCTGCACGCCAAAGTAGGTAACCACCAGATCATCCATGCCCGTATTGACAATCTCATGAACATCACCCGGCTCGACCACCACAACCGTTCCGACAGAAAATACATAGGCCACGTCATTGACGCGAATCTCGCCGCAGCCAGACTCTACAGTAAATATCTCGGCCATATCGTTATGCAAATGACTGCCGGCCCTTTCTCCCGGCGGAAAAACGGCGCGGGAATAGGTGGTGATCGCCCCAAGCTCTCCGTTGGCGACCATTTCGCGCTTCCGGATGCGTTCGTTGTGCGACACACCCTTTTCGGGTAGCTCGTTGATCTTGATCAGTTTCATTTTGCCAATTCCCGTGTCATGGACTCCAGCCATTGGAGCTTCTTGCTTTGCAACATGGGACTCGGATGGGCATTCAGTAAAGGATGCACTTCGGAGGGAACGGTACAGGTAGGCTCATTGGCCAACCGAGCCATGCATTGTTCAGCAAGCGGAACCAGTCCACTATCCTGCCCCCACCCCAGCAGGATCGGCGTGTTGCCTTGGCGCGTCAACGAATGGGCAAGCTCGCCGGAACGTTCGCGGCAAAACATGCTGTGTACGTGCCCTCCCATGATCTCCGAAAGTGCATCAACCCGCTGCAGGAAACTCCCCGATTTGGGATCGCGCAGATCGGAAAGGTTGAGCACACGGATATGCTTCCATCCCTGCTTAACAGCTACGCGCATAACCTGGTATTGCGTGTTGTCCGGCTGGGTCAGCACCAGATCCTTTCGCAAGGAACCACCTTTCCGGGGATATTCGATTTCCTCGTCAATGTGGTAGATATCTTTGGGATGCGATGAACCTGGATTCATCATGACGACCACCACATCCGGCTCCATGACGGATATTGCGGAAGGATCTGCCTGGGAAACCGAGGGATCAACGATTTCCAGAACGCTCCGGCATTTGGCGCGATCGCCATTCATCAGAACGAGTTCATAAAAATGCCCGTAGCAGGCAAACTGCTTCTTTAATTCTGCTGCGTATAAAAATTCCATGGTCGATTCACGTTTGATGTTATGCCGGCTCTACATGCAAAGGACAGCCATTTTAGGCTTTCTGGGCTCTAAATAACAAATTATTGTTAAACCGTTAAATCGAAAGCGGAATTTACATGCACGTTGCAATCGACATTCTGGTGGCCCTCTTCCTCGTGTTTTTCTTTTTTTCCGGATGGCACAGGGGCTTTCTGCTGTCGTCGCTGGGCATCGCCCGCGTGATATTGGCCTATGGTATGGCCTATTTTGCCGGTCGCCACCTCGGTCCGTGGCTGGCAGGAGTGCTGTACCGGCCACGCATCGTCATGATCCCTGTTGTTGCCGGACTTACGTTCACGATCATCACGTTTGGTTTCTATTTAATCATGGGCAGGGTGCGAAGCAGGCACCACTCAAAAACAAAGGAAGAGGAACACTACCATCTTCCCTATTCCCGTTGCTTCATGGGCGGACTGGTCAACATGACCGCCGGACTACTTTCATTGATCTTTATCTTTTGGCTGGGGGACCTGCTGTTAACGGGCATTTCGGGAAGGGGCATTCCCGGCGGAAACCAATCAATATTTGGTCGATTCGCACACCGGGCTACCTATGAAGCCGTCTACTTGACAACAGCTAAAAAAGGTCGCGAGTCCCAAGCCGCCGCCTTGGCCCGGGTGATCAGCCATCCCGCCAAGGGACTTGTTCACCTGCAACGAGTGCTGGAGGCAGAATCGATCAGGCAACTCTTCTCCGACCGGCAGTTGGCGGATGATCTGATGAGCGGGGACGCTGAACGCATCCGCAACAACACAGCAATGCAACGCCTCCTCAATGATCGTGAAACCAGGGCGGAACTGCAGGAACTCGGCATCATATCCCGACACGACACCAAGGCCGATCTTTGCCAACAACTCGCACGGTTCGGACAGAATGAGAAAATCCGATCCAGCATTCAGAACCTCAAATCCCGAAACATGTTCCGCACCGAAAAAATCATTCTCTTGGTCAGAGATCCTGAATTCGATGTCGTCGTTAAGGAAATAATGGAATAGCGGGCTAGTCTTCCGGACGAACCTTCCTGCGAAGCTTTTTCTTATCCCCCTGCTTCGCTTTGTTATCGAGCATTCGCGCCTTTGCCCGGCGGGAACGACGGCGTTTTTGACGCCGGATCTTTTCAACAGCCTGCTGTTTGGCGCTTTTCTCGCCCAGCACCTGTTCTTCAATTCGGTCGCAAAGTTCGCGACGAGCCCAGAAACGATTATCAGCCTGCGAACGGGTTTGCTGGCAGCGCACCTCGATTCCACTGGGGCGGTGGATCAACTGCACGCACGAAGAGGTCTTGTTAATTTTTTGCCCCCCTTTTCCGGATCCACGGATAAAATATTCATCGAGATCCTCCTCGCGAATCCCAAGCCGTTGCATCCGTTCTCGCAGTTTTTCGTGCTTTTCCGCTGTAATCATATCGGCATACTATGCCATCAATCCGCGCTTTCGCAATTGCTTTAACCTTTTCGCCACATAAGATGGACGCAATGAATGAATCGACCTCCTCTTTTTCCATGCTGTACTTGATCCTCAACGGTACGATCCTGTGGGGCGGATTGCTTGTAGCAACCTATCTCTGGAAATGGACCCGCGCCCATCCGGCGGATCGGAAAAAATGCACGGAACGAATCGGTTCGCGTGCATGGAGAACGAACCTAATAATCATGTTAATGGGGTCCGTCCTGACCCTGTATCTTCTCGCCTCGGGAGCCGGCATTTTTTTCTCCAAAGAGCAACTCCCGGTTGCGCGATTGGGGATCACTTGGCTGATCTATTCCATCCTTGTCGGCAGCATTGTCGCCATCAACCGGCAACGAAACTCGACATGGGGAACGACCTTTGGCATGGACCGGCACGAACTCAACCTACTCAAGCTATCCCCCGTGCTCTACCTTGCCGCAATGCCCTTTCTTATGTTTGCCGCACAAGGCTACAACTGGGTGCTGGAAAATGGTCTGGGCATCAAAGTCACCATGCAGGATGCGGTACAGACGATTGCCGAGGAACCGTCCTGGCTAAGCTACTGCTACATAATTACCGCTGTTTTCATTGCCCCAGTCATTGAAGAGATCATGTTCCGGGGCATACTTTTTCCCTACCTCGTAAAACGGGGCGGATTGAAGGGCGGGATCGTAGCGGTATCGGTGGCATTTGCTGCCATACACTTTCATATCCCCTCCCTGTTGCCGCTGTTCCTGCTATCTGTGGTGCTGTGCCTCGCCTATTGGCGCTTCGGCTCCCTATGGGTAAGCATAGGCATCCACGCCTTGTTCAACGGCGTAACTGCGCTTTCCATCAGGCTGGTGTCTTAACCGAAGGTCGTGAGGCCGGCAATGGCGGCACCCACCACCGGGGCATCTTCGATGTGAACACACCGGATGTGCAACCCGCGCGCATCCAGAAGTCGGCCCAAATATTCCTGAACCCTGTCTGCCAAGCCAAAGGTCTTGTAGTAGGTGGAGCCGTCTATATTGATACACACGGGCCGTTCCGAATCCTGTCCGGCGCCGCTCTTTACCACGGCCGCCATAACATTCACGGCGGTCAACAGTGCCGCGCACTCAACGACCGCACCAAAGACAATCTTCATGATATCCCTGTCTTCGTCCGTAAAGGCCTCGGAACCCAGTACGCCAATGTCGCGGCCATTGTTTGCGGCAAGGTTATCAATATGGATGGTACTGAGATCCTTCATGATTGAAAGGGCCGCACCACCGGCATCGGAGAACACCCCTTCCATCGCCAACGCCTGAAGGAGTTCCAATGCGATCGTGCCCATGTAGACGCCAGAAATGGCTTTTTCAAAAACATGGCCTCCGGGATTCGCGCTGCATTCATCGATCTGGATGTCGAACATTCCCCGCTTGAAGACCGAAAAGCCGCCCGATTCAACATTGATCACCTGCGAACCAGCACTGAGATAGCCATCGAGTTTGCCGATGTTTTCGTTTTTTTCCACATAGGCCGTATTGGTTCCGGTGCCGAGAATGAAACCGATATAGGACGCGGCGTTGAACGTTTGCCCCTTGGCCAATCCTGCCAGCAGGCAGGCAACCGTATCGTTAAGAAGAACCACCTTCTTGCCCGTAATTCCTCTCGTTTCAAGAGCGTCAACAAGTCCTTTGCCAATATGCGCTCCCACCAGTTCCGGAATCTTGATCTCCTTGGTCCAATGCAACAACCGCCCGTCATACTCGGGTGTGATGGATGCCGGATAGGAAAAGCAGAAACCAATGTTATCAAAGTGGTCCTTGATCGGCTCCAACGCATCCACCAACACACGATAGAACTCCGCAGCGGTGATTTCATGGTCACGCCCAGGCATGGGTTGCTTGCTGAAGTTGGACAACTCGACTTCGCGCTGATCATCGAATTGAACGGTGCAGATGCGGAGGTTGGTGCCGCCGGCATCGATTACGGCGACGGACTTGCCGACCGGAACCGATCCATGGGTGTCGACGTATGCCGGAATCATGGCGAGTGAGCTGCTATCTCCGTTGAGCCCCTTTTCCATTTGATCGATAAAATTCGTCAGTAGCTCATCCGCATCATACGCATCAGCAGCCACCATCTGTTCTTTAAGCCATGCCTTAACATCCATTACCCACTCCTATTTGAAAGCTGAATTGGTACACACAAAACCACGCCTGTTCAAGAATCCCCGTTCATTTTGCCTGATGAACCTGTTCAAGAAACCCATGGGAATAATATGCTTTGACGACGCGGCCGTTCCGTTGCAGTTCGAGTTTCACATAGCGTTGCTTGAACCGATCCTCGGACAGCAACCCTTTCAGCACATAGGCATCGAATTCCGGATCCTCGCCGCACAACAGGATGTCGGGATGCCAGGCGTAGAACACATCGGGGTTGAAAGCGGTATGGTTCTTGAAACCGGTGCGCGGTCCGGGTGCATGGGCCATCTCGGTGGCATTGAGTCCCATCAGATCGAGCACAGTGCCCGGATACGCATACTTGCTCCCGCCGGCGGTAATAGTGGCAACCGACGGCAAGGTATCCATATCGTCGAACATGGTGGCCAAGGCCTCGCCGGTTTCCCGGCCCTCGCGCGCAATGCGGAATTCATGCGTCATCCAACCGGTGAAATAAAACAAGACCCATCCACACAACACCAATGCAAGCAAGCCCGCACGCACCTTGAGAGGCTTGAAACATTCCAACAAGGTTGGCCATTCCCTGGCCGCCAACAGACACAACAACGGCCAGATGGGCTGGTAAAAACGGAAGCCCCCAAAATGATCGCCCCCTACTATGAAAGGAATCCCAATACCGGGCAACAGGCACAATGCAATGAGCATCGAGGAATCGAAGCCAGCACGCCAATTACGCAAGCCACGGACTAAAATCCATAGCCATGTGGCCGCCATCAAAAGTACCGCTGGATTGCTGAAAAGATATTTAAGCAGGTAGGCTGTTCCATTCCAGAGGTTGGTGGAAAAGTGTGGCGAAACCTTGGCGTAATAGGTGTTCGGAACGGGATAGCCAAAGTAGCCCATCCGGAACGAAACAAGAGCCAGCAATGTTCCGGTGAAAATGGCCACCGGCACGGCCACCACCCGGACGGCGTTGCGCCAACTGTCATGCATGGCCGCCGACAAACCAAGCATCAGGATAAGCCATGCACCCCACAACATTGACTCCGGCCGCGTCAGCAGCAGCAACGGCAGCAAGCCGGAAAGAAGCCTCGATCGCCGCTCCACCGCCGCCACAACCATCAACGTCAACAGCAAACACCACAGCCCTGACTCCATCAACGTTACCTGGCACCACGCAAACCACGCCGGTTCGGCCAAAAGCAAAACAAGAAACAGCACGGGTGCCGATACCCGGCGCAAACACGCCCAAACCACTGCCGTTCCCAAAGCAACATTGAAAAGGTATAAAGGTATTTCGACCGCATGCGTAAACCGGAAAAACACGGAGCATACCAGCGTCCACAACATCGAGGTAAAGCCTTCAACCCGCTCGCCGCCAAGATTGTAGACAAATCCGTGCCCCTCCGCGAAATGGCGGGCGTAGACAAAAAAGATGTCGGCATCGTCTATTCCGGTCGCGGGCCGGCCCAGCATCCACCAAACCAGAATACTTGCCGACAGAACGGTCAGCAGGGCACGTAGTGGCATTCGTAGTGAAGTCAGAAAGTTCATGGTCTATTCATTATGGTACGGGTGGCCGTCTACCACAGTGAAAGCACGGTAGAGTCCTTCAAGTAGAACAATACGGGCCACGCCCCCTGCCATGACCAGCGAGGAGAGCGACCACACCGCGTCGGCTTTTTGCCGAACGGAATCGGCCAGCCCCAGTGCGCCGCCGATCACGATCACCATGCGGCGCTTGCCAGTCAGTGGATGATCGCCGATTCGGGAAGCCTTGAGCATCGCCGCCAGTTCCAGGGTTTTCACGGCTTGGCCCCGTTCGTCGCAAACCACCAGATAGTCGCCCTCCTTCAGCAGTTTAAGGATACGATCCGCCTCGGCCTGCTTGGTCTGTCCCGGAGTGCGGGAGGAAATCTTCTCGTCCTTGTATTCCACCACCTCTGCACCAAACGCCTTTAAACGCTTGGTATATTCCTCCTGGGCGGAGGCCAACGCTTTCGGTTTAATCTTTCCGGGTAGTAGCACACAAATTTTCATGGCCTCGCTTTATGCCTGATTCCGGTGAAAGGAAAAAGCAAAAGCCTCGATCGGAATCCCGCGTTGGACACCGTTGCGATTATTCCGCACCTTGTTTCCCCTTCACCATGGGCACAAAGCGGACGTGCATATCCGGGATCTCAGTAAAACGGTCCCCGGACTTTTCAAGGATGACGAGCCGCTGGATTCCCGACCCCACAGGCAAAATCATCCGCCCTCCGTTCTTGAGCTGCTCAGCCAGTGTCCCGGGAATCTCGCTGGGTGCACAAGTCACAATGATTGCATCGAACGGCGCGTGTTCCGGCCAGCCCTTGTAGCCGTCGCCACATTTGATGTGGACGGATTCATATCCTTCCGCATTCAGCACCTTGCGCGCATGTTCCGCCAGATCGGGAACAATCTCGATACTGTACACCTCCACCCCCAGTTCGGCGAGAATGCCGGTCTGATAGCCTGATCCTGTTCCGATTTCAAGAATCTTCATCCCCGGCTTCATTTCAATGCGCTGGGTCATGTAGGCCACGATGAACGGTTGCGAAATCGTCTG
>JBNKSB010000170.1:0-7583 GCA_050297095.1 Pontiella sp.
GGTTTTCATTGCAAACGTGGTGAAATGTCGCCCCCCGAACAACCGCAAGCCGCAACACGAAGAAATGGAGATGTGCCTGCCATACCTGCGCCAGCAGATCCGGCTGATCCAACCCAAGGTGATCGTCGGGCTGGGAGGAACAGCCATGGAGGGTTTGCTCGGCAAGCCAGTGGGAATTACCCGTATGCGTGGAGTCTGGCAGGAATATCAGGGGATAAAGCTGATGCCTACCTTCCATCCCTCGTACCTCCTGCGTGATCCTTCGAAGAAGAAGGATGTCTGGTTGGATCTCCAGGCCGTGTTGGCGGAATTGGGCAAAAAACCTCCCCTGCGAAAATAATTGAACGTTTTCAAACATTGGTGCGTCTTGTTTCTTTTTTTACTGGAAAGGGGAGCGTGAACGCCTAACATGTCGCACGCAATGGTAGCGAATTTAAACAATGAATCGGATGATTCCCCAAAGGATACTCCGAAAAAGGATGGTGTGGAGGCCGCATCCGAACAAGCGGATGGACCATCCGATGACGAACTTGTGCTCAAGGCGCAACAGGGCGATGTCCATGCTTTCGACGAGCTGGTTGAGCGCTATCACGGCAAGATCTACGGCTTGACCTACAACATGACCTCCAACCGGGAAGATGCCGAGGATTTGACCCAGGATATTTTTGTGAAGGCCTTTCAGGCCCTTCCACGCTTTAAAGGGAAGTCCTCGTTCTACACCTGGCTTTACCGCATTGCCGTAAACAAGACCATCAACTACCGGAAAAAGCGCAACCGGAAGCGGGCTCTGAGCCTCGATCAGTTCGACAATGAAGTCAAACTTGACGATGTCTACAACGACCTGACTTCAAAGGGGTCGCCCCTGCGGAACCTCAGTTTGTCGGAACTTCATAAAAAATTGAACGAGGCCATGCAGAACCTGTCTGAGAAGCACAGAACGGTTGTGGTACTGCATGATATGCAGGGAATACCGCACGAAGAGATTGCAAAAATGGTGGGTGCATCGGTTGGGACAATTCGTTCAAGGCTGTTTTACGCAAGACGGCAACTGCAGGCGGATCTGTCGGAGTTCATAAGATGATGAGCGAAGATAAAAAGATGGAAATTACGACGCTAGAGTGCGGTGAAGAGGTGTTGAAAAAGCTCCTTCATCTCAAGCGCTACGAGACCCCCGAGGTCTCGCGAATGACGCGCAATAAACAGAACATCATGCGCCATGTGCGCGAGGCGAGCCGGAATCGGCGGAAGAGTGTGGGCGATGTGCTGGAAATCAATTTTCCCTGGTTCTTTGCCGAGCCCAAGTATGGTGTGGCGCTGCTCTTTGTGGCTTTTGCCGCATTGCAATACGTGGGGGTCAATGCCCGCCATGCCGCCCAAAGTAATACAGGGATTTATACGATGTCTGCCGAGGAGTTGGCCGCCTATGGGCAAGCTGATTCGGTTGAAACCAATTCTGTAGACTACCCCGAAATTCCCTCCGGTATGCGCTTGTTCCAAAATGGGCAGGTGAACGATCAGGTTAAATGGGTCACTAATCCGTCGCCCACGTGGCAACAATAGAATTTTCTCCTCCACAAGTGCGAAAGCGCCCGTGTTTTACACGGGCGCTTTCCTTTTTCCGGAGATGTAATTCCCGGGTTACGGGATCGGGAACTCGGCGGTCAGGGCAATGACCTCCTCGCGGACCTGTTTCAGTACGGCATCGTCCTCGGCATTGCGCAATACGCGCTTAATGAAGCCGGCAATTTTTTCCATTTCGGCTTCCTTCATGCCACGGGTGGTCACGGCGGGGGTGCCGATGCGTATGCCCGAAGTTACAAACGGGCTCTTTTTGTCGAAGGGAATACCGTTTTTGTTGACGGTAATCGCGGCCTTGTCCAAGGCCGTAGCAGCGTCTTTGCCGGAAATGTTGGCATGGGTCAGGTCGACCAACATCAGGTGGTTGTCCGTTCCGCCGGCGACGATGCGGATATCGTCATCCTCAAGTGATGCGGCCAGTGCATGGGCATTCTTGACCACCTGTTGCTGATACTGTTTAAAGGCCGGTTGAAGCGCTTCATGGAAGCAGACCGCCTTGGCGGCAATGGTGTGCATAAGCGGGCCGCCCTGGATGCCGGGGAATACCTGTTTGTCGATGTCTGCCGCATATTTTTCCCGGCAGAGGATCATGCCGCCCCGGGGGCCGCGCAAGGTCTTATGGGTCGTGGTGGTCACAAAGTCGGCATAGGGTACAGGGTTTGGATGGCATCCGGCGGCCACGAGGCCGGCGATATGGGCCATATCGACCATCAGGTAGGCTCCGATGCTGTCTGCAACCTTGCGCAGTTTCTTGAAATCGATGATGCGCGAATACGCACTCGCCCCTGCAACGATCATTTTCGGCTTGTGCTCGTCGGCCAGCCTTTGAATGGCTTCATAGTCGATCTGTTCCGTATCTTCGTCGACCCCGTAGGGAACGATGTTGAAGAACCGGCCGGAAAAGTTCATCGGATGGCCGTGGGTTAGGTGACCGCCTTCCGCGAGGCTCATGGCCAGAATGGTATCATCCGGGTTGAGCATGGCGTAATAGACCCCCATGTTTGCAGCGCTTCCGCAGTGCGGCTGCACGTTCGCATGTTCAGCCCCGAAAAGTTCCTTGGCGCGGTCGATGGCGAGGCGTTCGGCTTCGTCTACCCATTCGCATCCATTGTACCAGCGTTTGGCCGGGTAGCCTTCGGCATATTTATTGGTTAGGCGCGATCCCTGCACTTCGCGGACGGCCTTGGATACAATGTTTTCGGAGGCGATCAGCTCGAGGTTTTCCTGTTGGCGTTTGTCCTCGGCCTTGAGAATGGCATAGATTTCCGGATCGCCGTCATAGACGGCGATCGTGCCGGCGATTTCGGAGGCATAGTCCTTGATCTTTTTGACGCGGCGCTCGTGGCGGCCGCCTTCGAATTCGGACTTGAGCCAGGCTTCGACGGTTTCGGCTGCTTCGTCATTGCTTTGATACTTGCCGGAGAGGCAGAGTACATTGGCATTGTTGTGCAAGCGCGCCATGGAGGCCATTTCGGCATTCAGGCAAAGCGCGGCGCGTACACGGGGGAATTTGTTGGCGGTAATGCTGACGCCGATTCCCGTGGTGCAGACGATGATGCCCTGGTCGACGGTGGCGTTGGAGACTTTATCGGCGACGGCGGCCGCAAAATCGGGGTAGTCTACGGATTCCGCATTGTTTGTTCCCAAATCCTCTACCGTGATTCCCTTTTCCTTCAAGATTTCAACGAGGCGGGTTTTGAGCGTAAAACCGCCATGATCAGCTCCAATTGCAATCTTCATAATGGGTCCTTCTTTCTATTTTTGCCCCGTATGAATAAAAAGGATCAGGTCCGACAGGGCCCGATCGATTTCATCCCGAATCCGTTTGTATGTATTCAGCGATCCTCCGAAGGGATCGGTAACATCGGCGGGCACTTTTGAGGTTCCGAACGACTTAATCAAGAAAACTCTGTCCCCAACCTCGGGGAAGTCCTTGAGGAGATAATCGCGGTGGGACGAGGTCATGGCAATGATCAGGGTGGCGTTTTCAACTAGTTCCGCCGTAAGCATTTGGCTTTGATGGGAGGATAGGTCGATTCCCAGTTCCTGCATCGCCAGGATAGCATTCTCGCTGGCGGGGTAGCCGTTGGCCGCATAGACTCCGGCCGATGCCGCTTCCCATTCAGAACTTTCGCCCATCCGGTATCGGAACAACGCCTCGGCCATCGGGCTTCGGCAGGTGTTTCCTGTGCAGACAAACAAAACTTTCTTCATAACCTATTCCTCGATTGGGAACTAAACACGAAGGCCCGAAGTTTACGGAGACCATCGCTTTGAGTCTCTGGTGGCTTGGTGTTTAAAAATCCATTCAACATCCTGAAACGGCAAGCATCCTTCGCGCAGGCATTCGATTTGGTCGCCGTCCACTTTTA
Source organism: Pontiella sp. (assembly GCA_050297095.1). Taxonomy (GTDB): domain Bacteria; phylum Verrucomicrobiota; class Kiritimatiellia; order Kiritimatiellales; family Pontiellaceae; genus Pontiella. The sequence goes on from JBNKSB010000170.1 coordinate 3,951, forward strand.
CGACCGTGCTGGGAACCGCCTGCTCCGCCGAAGGGCCGCTGTCCAGCCCGAGGTCGGCTTCGACGGAGGCCATCGCTTCCTGTGCGGTTTTGGTGTCGGGGTCGCCACTTAGGTTGGCACTGGTCAGCGCCAACGTGCATCCGCAGGTTTGCGCCAATGCGAGTGCGACAGCATGGTCGGGGATGCGATAACCGGTCCATCCGTCGTCGGTTTCAACCACCATGGTCAGGGGGCCGGGCCAGTAGGTTGTCGCCAGCGACTGCAATCCGGTATTCCAGTTTTTTGCGGTTTGGGAGACTTGTTTCGGATTCGCGGCCAGTCGGGCAACCGGCTTGTTGCCGTCGCGCCCCTTGGCAGCGATCAGTTTTTCCAGTGCACCCGGTACGGATGGATTGCAGGCGATACCATAGACGGTTTCCGTCGGGACAATGACCAGGCCACCGGCCTCCAGCACTGCCTTGGCCTCCGCCAGCAGTCTGGGTTCCGGTTGCATGCGATCAATGTTCAGTATCCGCGTCATTCCGGAAATAGTAGCGGGCGGAAGGTTCAAATCAAGTGGCGGAATGTTTTTTCGTGAGTTTGGGACCGGGGCAAACTACTGTCTCCGGCTATGGCATCGATTGCAAAAGTGGTGGTGGAGATATCGCTGGACCGGGAGTTTGACTACCGGATTCCTGCGCATTTGCAGTCTGTGATCAAGGTCGGAACGCAAGTCGTGGTGCCGTTCAAGTCGCGTGAGTTGCGCGGTTTTGTGGTGGGTTTGGTCAACCATTCGGCTTTCGGCGACAAGCTCAAGGAAATCGATGGAGTGGTGGGAGATAAGCCGCTGATTCCCGATCCGATCATGAAGCTGGCCTACTGGATTGCCGACTATTATTGTGCCCCGATCGAACACGCCGTCCGCACGGTCCTGCCCAGCGCCGTCCGCAAACGCGGTGCCAAGCACAAGAAGCAGCTGGTGGTTTCGCTGGTTAATGTAGCGGCGATGTCTCCGGCGTGTTCTGAAGAACGTAGGCTCGACGAGGGCGTTGCGGCTACGTTGCCCGCCAAGCAGAAGCTAGTGGTTGATATGCTGCAGCAGCATGGCGCGATGACACTGTCGGAACTCAAGCAACGGGCGGAATGTTCGGACTCGCCGATACGGACGCTGGAAAAGCACGGATTGGTGAAGATCGAGGAGTCGACCATCCTGCGCGATCCGCATGCCGGGATGGAACTGCTGCGCACCAAGCCGTTCAAGTTGATGGTCGAGCAACAAACCGCCCTCGAAAAGATCAATGCGGCGATGGATCGCGAAAAGCCGGGTACGGTGCTGCTGCACGGGGTGACCGGAAGCGGTAAGACGGAGGTCTACCTTCAGGCCATCCAGCACGCGCTCGATCAAGGAAGGGGAGCGATCGTGCTGGTGCCGGAAATCTCGCTTACACCGCAGACGGTCGACCGCTTCCGTTCGCGCTTTGGCGATTGCGTGGCGGTTTTGCACTCCAGTCTCTCCGAGGGTGAGCGCCACGATGAATGGCACCGCATCCGCAACGGCGAAGCAAAAATCGCCATCGGAGCGCGCTCGGCCCTGTTTGCGCCGATTGAGCGCCCGGGCCTCATCGTCGTCGACGAGGAGCACGAGCCAACCTATAAGCAGGATGAATCGCCACGTTATAACGCCCGCGACGTCGCCGTCATGCGCGGCCATCTGGAAAACTGCTGTGTGGTGCTGGGTTCTGCCACGCCGTCGCTGGAATCGTTCAGCAATGTGAAGAACGGTCGATACGATCTGGCCGAAATGTTGCAACGTGTCGACGACCGCTCCATGCCGTTAATGCGTATCGTGGACATGCGCATCGAAGCCGAGAAGGAAGGTCGCCCGCATATCTTCTCGCGCGAACTGGTACAAGGCATCTACGACCGGCTTGATAACCGCGAGCAGGTGATCCTGTTTCTAAACCGGCGAGGTTTTTCATCTTCCCTCCAGTGCGAGCAGTGCGGCTATGTGGCCGAGTGCCGCGAATGCAGCGTTTCCATGACCTACCACAAGCGGGCGCACAAGTTGCTCTGCCATATCTGCGGGGGCGAGGAAAAGGTGCCCGATCGCTGTCCCGACTGCGGCGATCCCGATTTTAAATATGCGGGCATGGGGACGGAAAAAATCGAAGAGGTCCTCGCAAAGCTATGCCCGAATGCCAAAGTGGCCCGGATGGATTCGGACACGATGCGCAAGAAGGATTCCTACCGGAAGGTGCTCGATGACTTCAAGGTGGGCAAGATCGACATCCTGCTCGGCACGCAGATGATCGCTAAGGGGCTCGATTTCCCGAACGTCACCTTGGTTGGTGTACTCTATGCCGACATGTCGCTGCATGTCCCTGATTTCCGGGCGGGAGAGCGAACCTTCCAGTTGCTGACGCAGGTGGCGGGGCGCGCCGGACGCGGCGAAAAAGCAGGCGAAGTGATCGTGCAAGCCTACACGCCGCATCATCCGGCAATCCAGGCGGCGCGGAATCTTGATTTCAATGGGTTTTGCTCGCAGGATTTGGAGTTCAGAAAAGAGCTGTCCTATCCGCCGTTCTCCCATTTGGTTCTGCTAACCTTCAAGGGGGAGAGCGAGGTGGATGTGATCGCGGCCGCCGATGGTTTTTTTGAGCGGTTGGAAAGAATCCTGCCAGAGTCCGTCGTACACTCCCCGCCGGTGCCCGCGCCGCTGGCCCGCGCCAAAGGGCACTACCGCTACCAGATCATGCTGCGCTGCGCGCACACCGTTCGCATGACCAAGCCAATCCGTCACGTCATCGCATCCTATAAAATGCCGAAGACCGTCATCTGTACGGTGGATGTGGATGCGCTGTCGCTTTTGTAGCGTTTCCTTCGCTTCGTGTAGGTAAACACTCGCTGCGCATCCCGCGTTTGGTATGGATCGCTGTCATGGACAGGCTACAGGCGGCACATTTCCTTGAAGACTTCCAGGCGGGCTTCGATCTGGGGACGGTCAAGGCGGCTGAGTCGTTCAAGGCTGAATTCCTCGACGCCGAAGGAGGCGACAATGCTTCCGTAGACCATGGCCGCGCGGATGGCTTCCTTGTCGGTTCTTCCGGAGGCGGCGAGCGCGCCCATGAGACCGCCGGCGAAGGTATCGCCCGCGCCGGTCGGATCCTTGAAGTTTTCCAGCGGGTAGGCGTGCAGCAGGAAGATGTCGTGTTCGGTAAATAGCATGGAACCGTTGCCGCCCTTCTTGATCAGCACGTATTCGGGGCCGAGATCGAGCAACTTGCGGGCGGCCTTGCTTAGAGTCCGTTCGCCGGTGAAGAGCTCCGCTTCGGATTCGTTGAGGGTCAACATGTGGCACTTGCCAATGACCTTTTCAAGATCGGAGCGGCCGATGTTGATCCACAGGTCCATGGTGTCGATGAGGATGAATTTTGGATTGCGGACCTGTTCGAGTACGTGGAGCTGGAGAGCGGGGTGGATATTGCCGAGGAAGAGGTAGGGGGCCTCGCGGTAGTCCTCCGGCAGATCCGGCGAAAAGCTTTCGAATACGTTGAGTTCGGTCGAGAGGGTACGGCGGTTATCCATGTTTTCCTCATAGACTCCGGACCAGCGGAAGGTTTTACCTTCGACGGTCTGCAGGCCTTCGAGGTTGAT
>JBNKSB010000171.1:0-3763 GCA_050297095.1 Pontiella sp.
CCCGCAAATGGGGCAAGATTGTGCTGATCGGCGAGGGTGGTTTGATGAGCCCCGATTTTGCGCCGAGCCGCGATATGATCCACGACCAGAAGACAATGTACGGTTCCTGGGTCACCAACATGTGGCGCATGGAGGAGTTGGTAGAACGCCTGGTCCGCTGGAACATCCATCCCGCCGACCTGATCACGCACCGTTTCGCGCTGGAGCAGGCGCCGGAAGCCTATGCGCTAATGAACAGCGGAACATGCGGCAAGGTTGCGGTCTGTTTCGACGAAGAGCTATGAGCTAATCCGCATGGACGCCGGATGGTTTAGTGGGGGAATGAATCAAAGGAGAATAGAATCATGAGCGGTAAAAACAAAAAAATACCAGTAGTTCCAAATGGCTTCATTTTGCCGTTTGTTCTGGTGACCATACTCTTCCCGTTGTGGGGATTCGCAAACGACATCACCAATCCGATGGTGGCGGCGTTCAAGAACATCCTTCTGATCTCCAATTTCGAAAGCTCGCTGGTGCAGGCGGCTTTCTATGGCGGCTATGCCCTGATGGCCATTCCGGCGGCGATTTTCATTAAGAAGTTCTCGTATAAAAAGGGGGTTCTGGTTGGCCTTTCCCTTTATTCGATCGCTTGCCTGATGTTTATCCCGAGCGGCATGGCCATGTCGTATCCGCTGTTCCTGCTGTCGTATCTGATCATGACCAGTGGGCTTTCATTCCTCGAAACCACGGCAAACCCCTACATTCTCTCCATGGGGGATGAACAGACGGCTACCCGCCGGCTGAATCTTGCCCAGGCCTTCAATCCAATGGGCTCCATTGTGGGCATGTTCGTGGCGAGCATGTTCATCCTGGCAAACCTTAACGCGACCTCTGAAGATGGTCGGCGCCAAATGGAGGAGCTTGCCGAGAACGGAACACCGGTCCATCTGCAGGAACTCGCGCCGCAGATCGAATCCGCCAACGCCTTGGCCGAGATTGCCGCGACGGAGAACTGGCAGGAGAGCAAAAAGCTGGTCAAAAAGGCCCGGGAACTTTCCGCTGAGCTCAAGGATGGAACCTTTCTTTTGGACAATGCCCATGCCGCCGAAGCGGAGTCCGTTCAGCAAGCCTTGGACGACCAGCCGAAAGGAAACAAATTCAAGACGGCTGTTTCAGCTGTGGCCGTAGTCCTTCAAGTCGAGGCTCCTCCGCAGCCTACGCCGGCCGAGGCAAAATGCAACGAGCTGTTTGTCAATGGCCGAGGTTTGGAACTGACACTTGCGCTCAATAAGGAGCTGCCCCTTCTGATCGCTGCCGACGCCGAAGATTGGAACATCGCCGACCAGCACTTCAAGCAGGCCGTGCAACCTGCGACCGAGCTTAGCCAGATGCTCGACCAAGATACGCAGGACTCGGCCAAGGTCGCTGCTCTGGTGGCGCAGGTTCAAGGCGAGCTCGAGGCCGCCAGGGCCGCCTTGGAGTCCATTCCGACCGACGGTCTGGCGGACTTCTTCGGCGAAGCGAGAACCGACTTGACCGAGATCCAGAAAGCGGACCTCGGTATTGTCTCGATGCCGTATGCCCTGATGGGCGGTTTCCTGATTCTGGTCCTGATCCTGTTTGCATGGAAGTTGCCCGCCAAAACCATTCATGAACATCAGGACGATGCGGGTAATCTGGACGTCGGTGGCACGGTTAAGCGTCTCTTCAAGAATGCGGCCTATATTGAGGGCGTGATTGCCCAGACGTTCTATGTCGGCGCCCAGATCATGTGCTGGACCTTTATTGTTCAGTACGGTGTGCTGGAATTGGGGCTATCCAAGACTACGGCCCAGAATTGCAATATCCTGGCCATGATCATATTTGTTTCCAGCCGCTTCATCTGCACCTTCCTGCTACACTACATCAGTTCGGGAATGCTGCTTACCCTGTTGGCTTCCGGCGCCATTGCCCTGACTACAGGAACGATCTTTGTCGAGGGCTATCCCGGCCTCTACTGCCTGATTGGTGTTTCCGCCTGCATGTCGCTGATGTTTCCGACAATCTACGGCATCGCGCTGGATGGGTTGGGGGATGATGCCAAGCTTGGATCGGCCGGCCTGATTCTGGCCATCGGCGGTGGTTGCATCATGACGCCTTTGCAGGGGCGGATCATCGATCTGCCGACCTTCGATCTGGGTTTCCGCGAATTGGCCAGCGTTCGCGCATCGTTTGCCCTTCCATTGCTTTGCTTCATTGTAATCGCGCTCTATGGATGGCGCACATACCGGTATCACCATAAAAAAGAAACCGCTTAGATCTGGAGGATAGGCAATGCTCAAAGGAATCAATCCCATCGTTAGTCCCGACCTGTTGAAAATCCTCGCCGAAATGGGGCACGGCGACGAAATCGTGCTGGCCGACGCCCATTTCCCAGGGCATACCTTCTGCCCGAAGAATGTCCTGCGCGGCGACGGTCTGCAGATTCCCGATCTGCTCGAAGGCATCATTCCGCTGTTCGAACTCGACAGCTACGACGACCCGCTGATCATGATGGCGGCAGTCGAGGGCGATGAGCTCGATCCGCAGGTGGAGGCCGACTATCTGGCCGCCATCCGCAAAGCCGCGCCGGAAGCTCCGGCGGTCAAGCGCATCGGCCGCTTTGAATTCTACGACCGCGCCGAAAAGGCCTTTGCCTGCGTCATCACCGGCACCACGGCCAAATACGGAAACATCATCCTAAAGAAGGGCGTTACACCCCTCGGATAGTTGAGTGCCGTAGCATTAATGCCGAATGCGGGGCTTGTGCCCCGCATTTTTGTTAGTCATCCTCGAAGCGTTTGACGCGGGCGTGTTCCTCTTCCTCGCTGCGAAAGGGGATGTTTTTCCAGTTCTGCGTATCCGCTGCTGAAAACCAGTTGTCTTGCTTTCGATATTCCGATGGGGATTGCCCGGTGGCCTGTCTGAAGGTGTTGGCAAAGTACTGGCTACTGCCGTACCCGCATTCGAGCGCGATTTCGATGATCTTGAGATCGGTCTCGCGCAACAGGGCCTTGGCGCGTTCGATCCGGATGCGTGTCAGGTATTCCATCGGCGTTCCGCCTGTGAGCTTTTGGAATAGTTTGCCCAGCTGCGTGCGCTGTATGCCGCACTGCTCCGCCATACTTCCAAGACTCCAGTTATGGTCGCATTGGGCGGATAAATCGGTAATCAGCTTTTGCACCTTCTGCTCCGAGCGGTTGCGAATGGCAGCATCGACTACTTCCCCGGCCACGATCCGCTTCAGTTCTACCAGGATGGCGCGCAATAGTGTGATGGCGTGGGCATCGCGCAGCTCATGCGTGCTTTGCAGTTCGCCGATGAGGGTGGGCATGAGGCTGCGCATGGCCGGTGTTGCTCGGAAGCAGTGGCGCGTACTGGAGGAAAACGTTGCTGAAAGGGTTTCCATCTCCTGCGGCAGGAATCCGAACGGTTTTGGAAAGCGGAAGTGCGGTTGGGGGTTGGGATAATGCTGTTCCAGATGGAAGAGCACATGCCAGATAGTGTTGTCGGGTTCCTTGGGATTCAGGCTGCCGTGCACCTGCCAGGGCAGGGTGAAAAAGATCGAACCCGTCTCGATCTTCTCGGGCACGCCTTCCACCATCCATTCCATCACCCCTTTTTCAATGTAGGTGATTTCCATGCCCCGGTTCTTGTGCGGAGACAATTCCGAACATCGGAATCGGCCATAACTGATGATTTCATTCATGATGTGCCTCGATACATAGTGTGTAATATTTACCACCTCAAATCGCAAACGACAAGT
>JBNKSB010000172.1:0-4388 GCA_050297095.1 Pontiella sp.
TGACCGTGTTTTGCTTCGACTTCCCTGCCATCGATCGTGATTTTTACGGCGTTATCCATGGTTTCCTCCTAGACGTGAAAGATTTCCGAACGGCGACCGGCAATGGAACTGGCTTCCTCGACCGCCTTCATGATGTGGAACGACTTGTTCAAGCCGCTTTTGTCTTCCTTGACCAGCGAGTTGTAAACGGGGCGGAAGTTTTTCAGCGTGGAAAGTACTGGATTGGGCGAGGTTTGCCCCAGGCCGCAACGACTCATGAACTTGACGCTTTCCCCCAGTTTCTGCAGGTAATCCAGGTCGCTTTGGGCGCCTTCCCCGTTCCTCACACGTTCCAACCTGTTCTTCAACAGCACGTTGCCCACGCGGCACGGCACGCAGTAGCCGCAGCTTTCATCCACAAAGAACTCCATGAATGCCGCAGCCACTTCGAGAATATCGCGTTGGTTGCTGAAGACCATCATGGATCCGCCGGTAGACAACTCTTCGTAGCAGATGCCGAGCCCAAACTGCGCCGGCCCTACCATTTGTCCAGAGGGACCGCCCACGCAGACACAGGCCACATCCTCGGCACCGGCACGGTCGAGTAGTTCATGGAGTTTGGTGCCGAACGGAACCTCATAGATGCCCGGTCTTTCGCAATCTCCACATACGCTCAGGAGCTTGGTGCCCGCGCTTTTTTGCGTGCCGATGGAAGAGAACCAGCCCGGCCCCTTGTCCATGATGCGTGCGGCGCAACAGTAGCTTTCCACGTTGTTCACCGCCGTCGGCGAAACCATGTAACCCTTCACGACCGGAAAGGGCGTCCGGTCAGTCGGATCGCCACGCGTCCCCTCGCACGAGCTGATGAGCGAGGTTTCCTCGCCGCAAACATATGCACCGGCCCCCATTTGAATGCGAACATCAAAATTAAAATCATTGTTCCCAAGAATCGCGTTTCCGAGCAGCTTTGCCTCCCGGCGGCGGTTGATCTTGTCCTCAAGGAATTCGCGCAGGTAGGCATACTCGCCGCGAAGATAAATGATACCGGTTTCCGCGCCGATGGCATAGGCAGCAACCGTCATCCCCTCCAGCACCAGATCGGCCCGCTCGGTCAGCAGAACGCGATCCTTGAAGGTGCCTGGTTCCCCTTCGTCGGCATTGCACAGCACAAACTTATCCGTTCCCGGCGATTGACGCGTCAGATCCCATTTCAATCCCGTCAGAAAGCCGGCGCCGCCGCGGCCGCGAAGCCCGGAGGTTTTGATATCTTCAATGACCTCTTCCGGTGTCTGGGTCATCGCCTTCCGCAACCCGGCATCCCGGCGATAGTCGGAGAGAATAACGGGACCGACTTCGCGAATGTTGTTGTTAACCATGGCATGGATCAAGGGATCGGCATTGTTGCCGTCGCCCGTTCCGGTCACCAACGCCTGTGGGTCAGGATTCTCCTGGATCTGCTGGATGATCGCTGGAATCTTTTCTGGAGTCAGGTTGGCGACTACCGTGTCGTTGACCATCATTGCCGGGGCTTGGTCGCTCATGCCAATGCAGGGCGTATGCTCCAGCGTAATGACACCATCCGAGGTTGTTTCCCCGAAACCGATCCCAAGCGCTTTGCAAAGTGCTTCACCGATCGCTTCACCGCCCTGGAAACGGTCTATGATGTCGTCGCAAAGACGGATGACCACCTCGCCCTTCTTCTTGTCGGATAGAAAGGCATAGAAGGAAACAACGCTTTCCACTTCGACGCGGTGGGTATTGGCCCCCTTGGCGATTAGATCAAATGCTTCACGCGGAACATAGTCATAGACCTCCTGCACTTCCTGCACAATATCCATCAACCGCGTGCGATCATTGCCGTAGTTCGCACAGATTTGATTGATCGTCGTTACCAGTTCGCTCATGGATCCTCTCCTCTCCATAAAAGGGTCGTCTGTTCGCGCACCCCATACGATATAAATATATCGAATCGTCAAATCCAACAAGGATTTATTGAGAAACACCCCCAAATATCTGTATTTATATAAAGTCTGAACCCAGGGCCGAATAGATCTAAACAGACGCTTGTCCCGCCGTCTTCACGTTGTTTGCATCTTAGTACGGTGCCATGGATTCAGCAATCATGGATAGGAGACCAATTGTAGCCGTATCGCTTCGCAAAATGCGTTTCCCCATACCAAACATCTGAAATCCATGGTTCTGGAGCATGTCGCGTTCATATCGCGTCCAGCCCCCTTCTGGGCCGATGGCAAGCAAGACCCGCTCATATCCTCTTTCGGTGGCCAGGCGGTCGCGCAATGTCTTTTCTCCCGCTGGAGCGGCCAGGAGTTTCAAGTGCCTGCCGAAAAGCACATCCAGTTCATCCTCGACAAACGGTTTGAACAAGGGGCGGAGCAGCACTTCCGGTAAATGGGTACAGCGCGCCTGCTGCAGCCCTTCCACCAATAGCTTGTTGTAGAAATCCGGATCCAACACATGGCTGTCAAAATAGTACCGCTCCACTTTATCGGCCCGCAGGAGAACAATACGCCCCACCCCCAGAGCGGAGAGCTGTGCCCACAATCGCTTCATCACCTTGGGACGCGGCATGGCCAGCAACAAGTCAATTCGAGGCTTCGGTGGTAACTCTTCCTCAAAAACGCATTGCAGAACAACTCGGGTACTATCGACCGTCTCCACCACCCCGATACCCAGCGGACCGTTCAACAGACCGATCCGCAATTTCTTTCCGGGTTCCGCCCCAAGCACCTTGCAAATGTGCTGCGCACGATTTCCAAGAAGCTCGCAACGGCTTTCGCCGTCCAGTTCGGATGGATGGAGTATGATCAGATTCATGCAAAAATGATGGCAACAACTCAGAAACATTGCACTCGAAATGACGTTTGTTTTTATGATCGGCATTGATGTTTCCCTCGAAGGCCTCCATATTTCGTTGCATGAAAATCCTTCTATGCAACGACGACGGCATCCACGCAAGCGGCATTGCTCATCTACACAAAGCCATCAGCCATCTCGGGGAACTGCACGTTTGTGCCCCAGCCACCGAACGCAGCGCCGCCGGCCACGCCATCACCATCTACGATCCCATCCGTACCATGCCGGTTGATAAGGCGAACGGATTTTCGGGCATCGCGGTCGATGGCACTCCGGCCGACTGCGTTAAGCTCGCCGTCAGCTTCCTGCACAAGGATGATCCGCCGGATCTGGTCGTTAGCGGTATCAACCTAGGTTCCAACACCGGCATCAGCGTCCTCTATTCCGGTACGGTTTCCGCAGCCAGCGAGGCTGCAATCCTAGGGGTACCGGCCATTGCATTTTCCCTTTGCACCTATCAGAATCCTTACTGGGAAACTGCCGCCAAGATCGCCGCGGAGATCGTTGCCAAGGTCGTGGCGAATCCGCTGCCGGATGGTGTGTTGCTGAACGTCAACATCCCCAACCTACCAATGAATGAGATCAAGGGCATGAAGGCCGGAGAGATGGGCCGCTCCCGATTCATTGAAAAATTTACCGAGCACCACGATCCGCGGGGCAACAAATACTACTGGCTCGACGGCGACATGAAGCTGCTGGACGACAACGCCAAAACGGATGAACGTCTGGTGAACGAGGGGTATGTCGCCCTCACCCCCATCCATATCGATCTCACCGCCCGCCATTGTATGGATCAGGTCGAGTCGTGGAACGAGGAACGCTAGCGGCAACGGTTTGATACTGGCTAAGGGCTAAGCTGTACGCGGTAAAACCCCTGGCTTCCGGCGCTGTGTACCGTGTCGGTGTAGCTGTTCTGCGGATATGGAAGCACCACCAAGACATTAGTGAATGATTCGTTTGCAAGGTCGGGCGTGTATTTAATCACGGAGTCATATCCATCAATCGGTTCCCATTCGATCATGAGCCCATCGCCAGTCCAGGCAACATTGGAGATCGTTCCTCCGATCCCCTCCTCGCCTATGGCGTAAAGCTGCACACGGTAATAGCCTTGGCTACCATCACTGTACACGTTATCGCAATAGCTGTTTTGCGGACAGGGAATGGCGGACGAAATGTCGGCAAAGGGTTCGTTTATCAAATCGGGCGTATGCTTGACCACGGCATAAAATCCATCGATCGTTTCCCATTCAAGGGAGAACTCCCCTAGTGCCGAAACATGATTGGTAATCGTACCGCTATAACCCTCGGCCCCTACACCGTAAAAGACATACACCGCGCCGGCATCCAAGGCACTGTTATCGGATTGGTTGCCGTTCACCCCCGAGGCATTGCTGCTTTCCTTGTCGGCACCAATTACGATGGTGTCGCCCGATATAGCCACTGACTGACCGAACTGATCACCCGAGTCGGTATTGGAAGCCTTGAGGTAGGCCCGCTGGGTCCAGTTGGTGCCAGAGCATTTATACACATAAGCT
>JBNKSB010000173.1:0-11180 GCA_050297095.1 Pontiella sp.
AATCAAGGGCTTGCCTAGATCACGGAACGGGCCGGTCGGGCTCTTCGCCATGGCAACCCCGATTTTTGTATCGCCGCAGAAATAGTAGAAGTAGCGATATGTTCCGGCGATCTTTTTTTCAATGATGCTCGGTGCCCAAGCCCTGCCGTCGGCCCATGTTACATCCTTTTCCAGGTCGAGTATGACGCCCTCGTCTGTCCAGTGCACCAGATCGGGTGAGGAGAAGGTTTTAAAATAAGTCCCGGACCAACCATTGAATCCATCACTGGTAGGATAGATGTAGAACTTACCGGTCTTCTTGCTATAGATACAGTCCGGGTCGGCATAGTATCCGGCCAGCACGGGATTCCGGTTTGTAACGACGGAGACCTGGAACGCATAGTCGCCCACCTTGTATTCCACCGGCCCCTTGGAAAAGTCCTGCTCTCCTTCCGGCAAAACCGGAAGATTCCCCGCGGCCTTGAATTCCGGATCCAGCTGCGTCAGGTCGACGCCCGGAAGGACGGGCAGCTCCACCGTGCCTGCACCGCGGTCTACAATGATGTTGTTGGCCTTGACTTCGCCGGAGGTGGACGTCAGCTCGAACTCGCCCCATCGGCCAGCCAGGCGGTCCATCTCCTCGGCGGTGATCGGCATGACCGTGCCGTGGCGGACGGGATGAAACGGGAAGTTCATTTGCGCGCTTTTCGTGAAATCGCCTTTGCCTAGGTTGTCGGTAATATACGGCTGGTAGCCACGGCCCTGGCTGTACCAGTCGAGCAGTAGGCACCATTTGGCCGGCTTGCCGTAGGCCGCCGGTTCAATCATGAAACAAGTCGGCCCCTCGTAACCGGTCAGCTTATCGAGTGAAAAGCCGTTCACATCCTTCCAGCCTTTCATGAGATCCGTACTGGTTTCCATCGTAATGGCCTTGTACTTCTCGTCTTTGGTAAAGCGGTAATACTTGCCGTTTTCGCGGATGATGGTGGTGTCGATGACCGTGGTCGGTTTTTCGATATAGACAAACGGTTCGCTGAACTCCTTGAAATCCTTGGTATGGGCGGCCCAGATGCGCTGCTTGCTGTAGCCGTCGTTCGAGGTCTTGGAGGCCCAGAACACCATGTATTCTCCGCGCTCCTCGTCATAGACCGCCTCCGGCGCCCAGGTACAGCCCGCGTTGTCGGGAGCCACCTTGACCAGCCGGGGCTCGCTCCAGTTTACCAGATCCTCCGACTCCCACACCACGATCGACTGGCTGGCGGCGGTCTGCGCACGGCCCCAGTCGCCGTTGAGATGGATCGAGAGGTCGGTGGCAATGAGATAAACCTTTTTCCCGTCATGCGACCGGATAATGTAGGGGTCGCGCACACCGCGTTCCCCCACGGTACTGACCAGCACCGGCTCGCCTTTGTTGAGCGCCTTCCAGTCGCGACCGTTTTCACTGACCATGAAGTAGATCTGCTCGGTCATGGGCGTGGCCTCGCCGCGGAAGGTAACAAAAAGGTAGCCGCCGTTGTCGGATGCCAACGCGGCGGCACCACAGTAAAGAGCCAGCAGGGCTAGAATTGTTTTTTTCATGGGTTCTGTTCCTTTCTAAGCAACCAGTTTGTTCCGGGCCGCGGAAAAACCTACATCTCCTTGACCTTGAGCACCACAATGGAATAACCGGGCACCTGGTAGCTGAAGGAGGGTTTGATTCCGGTAATTTTGCCCGCTTCAGGCACCACTTTGAGCGGCTCCTCTATCGAGTTCGTGTCCTCCGGGTCGGCATCAATGACCTCGGTCAACGCGTTGGGAGCCACTTTGTCGGTTCCTTCCAGATTGATCCGCACCGATTCGTTGTAGCGATCAGGGTTCACCAGTTTGATGTAGATGATCCCCTCCTTGCTGTCGCGGGTCACCGAACAGTGCAGGTCGGAATCGTCGTCGAGTGTTGCCGACAGGATTTCATCCCCGAAGTTGTTACTGAACATCTTGAAAGCGTAGTAGCTCGGCGATCCATAGGACTTAATCGCGTTATAGCCGATCAGGTCGGGGCGCCACTGGTATTCGTTCAGATTGACGAACAGCGGGGCGTAGGCCTGCAGGGTCACAATGTCGGAGTTGCGTTCCATGACGGTCATGAAGACCGCGTCGCCGATAGCCGCAACCATGCCCGGTGTCGCGGGATAGGTTTCTCTCGACTTCGCATCCCATGGACGGAGCGAGGCATCCTCGTGCGCCGCCCATTCCCCTACGAAAATTTCCGGGCCGTTGCGGTCGTAGTTGTCATAATATCCCTTTTTAGCCATGTCGATAAACTCATCGGTGGAGCGGTAGTAATGCTCGTCCAGCACATCGGGGTTGCGGCTCTTGACCAGCCAGCGCGACTGCTCGTTGCCTACACTGGAAATGCATTTCAGGTCGGGGTACTTGGCTTTGATCGCGTCATGAAACTGGGCATAGCGACGCTCGTAGCTACCCGATGTATCGAACCAGTCTTCGTTGCCAATTTCCACGTAGCGCAACGGGAAGGGTTCCGGATGGCCGGCCTCGGCACGGAGCTTGCCCCACTTGGATGTCACCGGCCCAATGATGTATTCGATCTCGTCCAGCGCTTCCTGCACGTACGGTTCCAGCCCCGGCCCGGCATCGATGTAGGTTTTGTTCAGGTTGTAGCCGGCATAGAGTCCGACCACCGGCTCCGCCCCCATATCTTCGGCCCATAGCAAAAACTCATGCAGCCCCATGCCATCGCAGGAACGATATCCCCACGGGCAAGGGTGGCCGGGACGTTCGGTCAGATCACCCAGCGTTTCCCACCATTTAAAGCGCTCTTCGACGGTGTTTCCTTCGAGATAGTTTCCGCCGGGAAATCGAAGAAACTTCGGGTTGAGATCGACCAACAGCTGCATCAAATCCTTGCGCAGACCGTTTGGACGGTCATTCCAGGTTGGCGGAAACAGCGAAACGAGACTCAACCAGATCGTGCGCTTTTCGGCAGCGAGCAATACCAACTGCGCATCCGTGGTGTCCTTGACGTCGTCCGTTTCAAGCGTCAGCTCATACTTCTTCCAGTCGGCACCAATCCCTTCCAACTGGCCCTTGGCGTAGATTTTCCGTCCATCCGAATCCATGATCGCGACCCCGACGGAGCCGGACTCGCCGGACGACTTGGCATAGAACGAAGCCCGGTACTTGGTGTTCGGCTTTACGGGAATGCCCCACCAGCCTTCGTTCGCAAGCTTGGAGGGTTGCGAGGAGCGAATCTCCCATTTCAGGGACACGTCGATCTTGTCGTTGAGCGGATTGGACCGGTCGAGTTCGATTGTGCTTTTGTTATCCAGTACCGACCAGTGCACCGGCTTGTCGGCATGGTCCTTGAAAGCGCGGTTGCGCACCAGTTCGGCATAGAGCCCGCCATCGTAGCAATAGTTGATCTCCTCCGTCATCAGCCCGTAGTGGATCGGGCTCGCCTTCGCCTTGGGTTCCTTTGTATTGATCGTCAGGGTTGACGTGGCCATGGCCATAGAGGCCACAGATGTAACGAATACGGTGGTGGATATGACCTTGCTCATTTCCCTGCTCCCTTTTCGTAGAGTTCTTCTGTTTCTCCATCGAGGTCGATGCATGTGCGCACCACTTCCAGATGGTCCCCGCAATCCTTCATTTCATACAGCTTGCCGCACGCATTGTTGAACGGACGGTGCAGCACCATCATCAACCGGCCGTCAAAGGTTTCAAACAGCATGCCATGGCCGGAGCCGGCTTTTACCAACGGGGCGAGTTGCTCCCAAGGCCCTTGCAACATCCCGGATTTTGAGCGGACCACGGTCTGTACATACGAGCCCTTTTCATCGCCCGATCATGTTATCCCTGAGCTTGGCGTAGTAGCATTTCTGGTTGCCCCAGAACAGCCTGGCCTGCCCATCGTCGTCACCCTGTCCCACATAGAGATACACCTTTTTTCAGGGAATCGTGTATTTTCCGTCCTTTACCGGAACCCCAAAGTCGGGTGTGCCGTCCGCTTTCCACGTGATCGCCTGGGCGCGCGTGGCGCGGTCGGGATTATGAAGCGGATCGCCCTGGATCCTTTCATAGTCGCGGGCATGATAGACGATAATATCGGTTTTGCCGTCGCGCGTGGTGGTAAAGCAGTTGTGGCCTGGCCCGTAGACATCGTTTTCCGGGTTGGTCTGCAGGACCGGCTCCTTCGATTTTGTCCACGATTCAGGGTCCAGCAGATTGGCATCCTCGTCGGCAGTCAACATGCCGAGACAGTAGTTTGCATCGGTCTTGCTCGCCGAATAGGTCAGGAAAACCTTGCCGTGGCTGATCAGCACCGCCGGCGCCTCGTTGACGCGATAACCGCGTGTTTCCCATTCGAAGTCGGGATAGGTAAGCATCACGGCCTCGCCGGTGATCGAGGTCGGGGAATCCATTTCGGCGATGTAGATGTTGGTTCCATCATATGGTGCATGGCCGCGTTGCGTCCAAACCAGATAGTGCTTGCCCTTGTGCGCGAAGGTGGTGGCATCGAGCGAGAAGGATTCCCAGCTGAGCTCGATCTTCCCCTTTTCCTCCCACGTTCCCGTGAGTGGATTCAGGTCGTCGCACTCCAGCACATACGGGCGGATCTCCCAGATGTGCTCGGCCGGTGCCGACGTGAAGTAGACATACCATTTTCCGCCGATATTATGGATTTCGGGAGCCCAGATGTGCGCGCCCATTTCGCCTTTGTCGTGCTTTCTCCAGATCACCTTCTTCTGTGCCGATGAAAGCCCGCCGAGCGTTTTTGCCCGCCGCAGTTCAATACGGTCATATTCCGGCACAGTGGCGACCATGTAGTAATAACCATCCGAGTGCAGGAATACGTGAGGATCGGCGCGCTGTTTAACGATAGGGTTCCGCCACGTGGAGTCGAATCCGGCCAGTACGGTCTGCACACAAAGCACGGTGCAGCTCGCGAGAATCAATGTCATTGCTGTTTTTTTCTTCATTGTTTCCCTCCTTTTCCGGCTTCCACCTGTGTATTCCCGCCGAGGTGAATAAGGACGCGCTCACATCTGCTTTACATAGATGATGCCGGCACTCACTTAGAGCTCCGGCGCTTCGTTGATCCTGCTTCAAGACAACATGCCGCAAACCTCCAACGGCCTCGCAACATGCATGGCTAAAAAAATGAAAAGGACACCGCACCCGGAGGATAGCTCGGGCTTACATGCCGTTTTTTTCCACACCAAAGGTAGGACCATTCAATGTCATCTCGTTTGGATCGGCTTCCATTTGATTAACGAGCTGATCCGGCACCGGAGCGGTTTTGAACATCGGCAGCACTGGCCGAGCCCCCGCATCCGAACTAACCTTGCGGTATTGCTGTCCTTGTTGCTCAACAAGCAGGCGGGCAGAAAAATCTTTTCCTGGGATTTCACCGATCAAGACCTCCATTTCCACCTGCTGCCCTGCCCTCAGGGGAATCCAGTCGCCAATGATCAACCGGCTTCCGCCACTCATGTAGCTGCCAAAATCCATCAGACTTTTATCATCTATTCTTATGTTCTTGAGCGCAACGCCCGCCGACGCGCCGTCCTCAACCATTCGTCTATATTCCTTATAGTATTCCTGGAACTTGCCTTCCTTGAAGGTTCCATACTGCTTTTGGTTCATGAGGAAACGCATGCTATCGTCATCATCGCTTCTCCAGTTGGTCAACTTGCCGTATGTTTCCGGCCAGCTTGCGTTGAGCACAAGCTTGTTGCCCACCTTGACCACCATTAAATCGTCGCCTATTCCCCAGAAGCGGTATTTCCCCGTTTCAGGAGCCATGATCTGTCCTCGGTAGACACAGATCCAGTAGCCCGGCTTCACCTGATCTGCCACATCGAAGGCCTGGGGCGCCCTTTCGGCCGGCATCGGCGGGATATTGAAAAAGCGGGCAAACTTTTGCTTCGGCGCCGAAAAGTAGTCTTTCAATCGCGTCTCCTTCCATCCGGAACTCAGGAAGCGACGGATTACCTCGTGGCACTTGATCTCCGCACCCGGCTGATTTCTCTCCGCCACCAGCTGCCCGATTTCAGAGGGAGAGCCATCCTTGTGTTGTTTCAAGTCATAGAACGTGCCGATAAAGTCATTGCCTGCACGCGAGTTGCCACCAAAGAGGTCCATATCAAAATCAAACCCCAGGCTGAATCCGCCGCCACTCCCGGAGCCCAGCCCGCCCTTGACCCCAATAATTTCCGGCATTTTGATATCAACAGTAGGCTTGGGCGTGTTCACCACGATGGTTTTACGCAACTTTGGAGGGTCTTTTTTCCTGGCTTCTACAGGGACCTGAAGCTTGCGCAGATTCATTTTCGGTCTTTTTACCGATTGAACCTTAAAGTCCGGGTCATCCTTAATGATCACCGAGACCGCCACGAAGGTGGCCGCGATCAGCAGAAATACCACGTGTATAATCACGCTGACAACCAACGCACTCGATTTCTTGTAGCTTAGAAAAAACCGCTTTTTTTCTTTCTCTTTCATGTCATAACCTCGTTCAAGCTCACTGATATCGCCAAGAAGGCGACAATTGATTCCCCATAAAAATACTTATGAAACACAATTGCACAAAAAGCCTATACCATCAACCCCCATTTTCCGCTTACATGGCATAACGTTGACTCCACGTCCATCGGTTTCCTTTTTTCCATGATTGCATGGATACCAATAGACTGCAACCCCAACCCCGTCCGCAACAACGTGCACGTCATCTCGACTCCCCCGGTTGTTTAGCGGAATCGGTATATATTTTGATCATGCTTATTGGACCGGAGCAAGTCGATATAGGCCGGCGCCATGAAGCGGAAGTTCCATCCCAAACGAATCGGTGTACTCGCCAATATACTTGTGGTTCCAGAGGTCACGCACCTTGGCCTTGCCGCTGATCATGCCGAGATCCTTCAGGTCAACACCGACCATGCTGGTGTCGGAAACTTCCTTGTTGTCCTTGCTCACCAGCACACCGAAAACAACGGATCCGTCCTTGCTCATCACACCTTTGGCCGTGAAGGTATCGTAGCCTTCCGGCAAATCATAGACAATGGCTGAGTCAGCATGCGTACCGATTCCGTTAACTTCATGGCCATCCACCATCAGCGGCTGGTCTTCGCAGGTGCGGTTCACCCGGACATCGCCCCACCCGGCCGTGGCCAGCTTCCATTTCAGATCGGTCAGGGAAAGGTCGCCCTTCGAACCATGCAGCATGGGATCCACCCAGACCGCATGATCCCAGCTGTTCCCGTCGCCGCCGTCCTTGACGAACAGGACCAGCTTTTTCCCGCCTTTCACAGACACCTCGATCTGCTGCGACTTGCCTTCTCCCGCAATGACCGGGCTGGCGTAGTCGGCCTCGGCAAAGTCCAGTCCCTCTCCCTTGCTCTGGGCATTGAACAGTGCCACGTATTTATCATCGCTTCCGGGAACGTCGGCGGCCCAGACAATCAGGTTTTTCTTGCGTGATACCTGCCGGTTGTTGGCGCTGTTCTGATTCACCGCCAATACTTCGGGATTCGTGAGAACACCGATCGTAAAGTCATCAAGCTTCGTCATGTCGCCACCCAGAATGAGCGGTGATCGGGCGATGCTCCACAGGCTCATCAATGTATAGTGCTCGTCCTTGGTAAAATTGGTTTTCCGGCCAAAGTCAATGATCCCGAACGGAATCATATCCGCATCCGGCCAATGGCCCGGTCCGCGGTAGGGCTCCCATGCGTGAACCCGCTCAAACATTGCCTTCAGCAGTCCCCAGCGATCCCAGAAGTCATCCGTGATGCGCCAGAGGTTTGCATGTTCCATGACGTGCGGTCCGGCGCTCACGGGCGTGGCGCCCGGCGAGAGGCTCAGCACAATGGGGCGTCCGCATTTATCGATCGCCTTGCGCAAGGCTTCGATCTCAGCCTTCTGAATATCGTCGTATGGGCGGGCAATGTCATCGCACTTGATATAGTCCACGCCCCAGGAAGCATACATCTCGATGATGGAGTCGTAGTAGGCCTGACCTTCCGGCATCGTGGCATCCACGCCATACATGTCCGGGTTCCACGGACAGGTGGAGCTGGTAATCGCGATATCCTGGGCACGGACACCGGTTCCCAAGACGGGGGTATTTTTCTTAACCGCCATCTTTGGAATACCCCGCATGATGTGTATACCAAAGCGCATGCCCTTTGAATGCACGTAGTCGGCCAGCTTTTTGAACCCCTTTCCGCCTTTCGCCGAGGGGAAGCGGTTCGGCGCAGGGGTCAGGCGGCCATATTCATCCATGCTCAGCTTATCGATGGCATTCACGTCATAGGCATGGGTTTTGGCTGTTGGCTGGTACCACTGGATATCCACGGTAAAAACATCGTAGCCGGCGGGAAGGAGATATTTTTCCATGGCGGCGGCCTGCTCGCGCGCCTGCTTTTCGGTGATCGAGGTCCCAAAGATGTCCCAGCTGTTCCAGCCCATCGGGGGCGTTTGGGCCCAATCATGAAAATCACCCGCATAGGAGTTTCCTACAACGATCATGGCCAAAAGACCTGCAGTTACCGAAATATACTTCCCTCTATCCATCGTCTGTTCCCCTCTGTTCTTATTTTTTGAAACTGATTTCATTTTAACATGTCGATGTCAATAGCGGGCGGACATCCGACCCAGCATTTTAGCATAAAAAGAGAGGCGGCCTGCTTGCCGCCTCTCAAATTCACTCAACGATATGCCCGGCCACCATCAACGGTCGGGCGCTATCGCGATCATGATTATTGACCTTGAATCTGGAAGAACTCTGTGCTTCCTGCCGTCGAAACGGTTCCCGTAGTGAAGGTTCCGCCCGAAACAATATTGGCTTGATTGGTGCTCCATCCATCGGTCAACGCGGTCTTGCTCCGAATGTTGTAGGTCGCACCCTCTTCAGACATCCAGATCAAGGTCATGGAGCCTGAACCCAAAGCATACGACTGGATATTCGGATTCGTCGACCCGGCGCCGGTTACTGCGGCGTAACGATCCGCCACCTCGCTAGGCGTCATGATCCCCGTGTAGATACGAATATCGTCAAGCCTGCCGTCAAACATGCCGTCAACGAACTGGGAACGACCAAACCAGCAGTTTTCGTCGTTGATTCCAGAGAGCGGATTGTACGGCACGATTTGAGCATCTGCCAGTTCGCCATTCACGTAAAGCTTCGAGGTCTGGTTGACCGCATCATAAACCCATACCACATGGGCCAATCCCTCAACCGCAGAGGATCCTTGCATATTAAATGCTTCCGGGGGCGGAGGGTCAGCAGCAAGCGTGTTCGTACTCAGGGCAATTCTCGGTCCAGTACCAGCAAACTGGGACAGGAAGATGTATGTTCCCGCAGGATATGCCGAATTACCTTCTGCAAGACTCGATTCACCGAAGTCCCAGACACGGCGCCACCATTCCGTTGGAGCATCCGATTCATAGGTTGCTTCGATGGTGACTGCGCCGTCAGGCAACGAGGATATAATGCCGTTAGGCAGATCAACATAGGAACCAGCCGTGTTGGTGGAAGGATCAGCGACGCCATTCCAATCGCCTCCACTACCACCTCCGAGCAGATCGAGACTGCCGGCAACCCAAGAATGATTGGTGCCGATAATCGTACCATCCGCCGTGCCGACCCGGTCGACCACCGTGGTTCCGGAGCCGTCGTTGAAGTCCCAGTGGTGCACCAGGACTGTAGGATCGACGTCATCCACAATCACGTCAAACGTCCATTCGTTGGTAAAACTTCCAGAGGGGGAGCCATCCACGATATACTTGGCAATATGCTCCCCATTATCCAGCGGGGTGGTGACCGCGGAAACCGTGACCGTAGGTGCGAGGGAACGATCAACAGTCGTGGAAAGCGGCAAACTGTCTATGAAGAGCTTAGACGTATTGCTGACGGTCGAAAAGTTTTCAACGACTTCCAGTTCCAGCTGGGCGGTGTTGGACAAGACAACACCACCGTTGTTGGGACTGATGATGGTTATAGAATCGAACGGCGGCTGGGAGATTTCAAAGCTCCACTCGTACGTATTCGTAACCGTTGGATTCGCACCGATCACAACGACTTTGGCCGTGTGCTCGGAAATTGACAGCCCTGATGCCGAGTAGCTTATGGTGTTGGTTCCGGTTCCGGAAGGCGTGTTGTCAGTGGCCACCGGACTGGCGCCATCATCGAGGAAAAGTTCAGCCGAAACATATTCCGAACCATAATTCACGAAGGTTGCTTCAATGGTCTGATTCGGGTCGGAGGATGTCCCGGTCGGGCTAAAGCTGATATTTTTGTAAGGAGCAACAATAAGCTCGGACAAACTCAGTGCTGCTTGGCTGAAGCGGAGGTTGTCCATATAGCCTGACGTGGAATCGATACCGCCGCCCCAGTAGTCGCGGAAGGTGGCAAGGTCGAACGTCGTAGAGAGAATGCCCAGATCCTGGGTTAGTCCAGTCGTCTGACCGTCTTGGACGTAACCGTTGCCATCGTCAACATACAGCGTAATCGTGCCGGCGTCGCTGTCGGCGGCAACGGCCAAACCATACCATTGACCAGGATTCAGGGTCGTCGTCCCGTCAACAATGATGCGGTCCACGACACCCGTCGCACCTGTCGGCAGATAGTTGATCCGCAGTTCATTGTTATCGATGCCTTTGCGCTGGAAATAAAAGTCCCCTTCATTTCCTCCGAAGGTTGCCCCCATCTTGGCAACGAAGGTCTCAAAGGCAGGCCCCGCTTCATCGATGTAAACATGGGCTTCAAGCGTCCAGTTCGACCAGGTTGTCGACCACGGCACGAGACTATTGTCATTGATAATGTAGCCGTCCTGATTGACCGCATGCATGGCGAAACCGCCGAAGGGACTAATGCCTGATGCAAAACTTGGCCCGGCTACTTGACTATAGCCACGCATGAGGATGCCGTCCACGGCATCCAGTGTACCAAATTGTCCTCCTGATGCCACGCAGAAGGGCTGCCCATTAGTCGGGGTCGTTCCTGTTTCTGTCGAATTTTCAAAGTCCCAGAATGCTATCGTATCTGCTGTAACCTGAGCCAGCGAGGTCGATATCAACCCCCCCGCAATCATACAACTCATCAATAATCGTTTCATGACGCTCTCCTCTTATCTTTATCAACACCACTTGCGCCTGCCTGACATCGCTCAAGACATCGCTGTCTTGAACCTCTCCCAAAA
>JBNKSB010000174.1:0-3609 GCA_050297095.1 Pontiella sp.
CGCCTGATCCACGCTTCCATTCACGACCTCAACCGCCTGCTGATCGGCGGCACGGTTCATGTCGAGAGCGGCCGTGGAGGAAAATACGCCTTCGCTATATTGCAGGTCGATGTGGGAATCAATTCTTCCGGCACTATCCAGGTAATTATCGATCAGATCATCATAAACCATGCCCAGATAGCCCTCATAATCCTGGTAGAACGTGTCATCTCCGACCGGCCGGTCGTCGTCGGCGGTATAGGCCCTGCCGTCAGGGCCGGGTGTGACGGGCGCGGAAAAATTAAATTCAGACCACCTCAAAACGGGATACACCTGTTGTTCGGCCATCTTGTGACGGGCATTGTTCATGGCCTTGAATCCCCTATCCGAAAGCAGGGCGATCTGTTGCAGGCCCGCCACCAACAACATGATGCAAACCAGTCCCACCAGAAATTCGGCCATCGCCTGCCCTTCCCGGCCATGATGTACAGATCTAGGATCCACGGGTAGCACCTCCCGACAGACCGTCGAATTCAGAACCGTCTTTATCCGGATGACCGGGCGTATCCTCTTTGTCTTTGGCCTCATCCAGCCTTCGAAGCCCTTCGTCCCGATCCAGGAATTCCCACGCCTTCAGCAACTGGCAGTAACGGCATCCCGGATCAAGCGCTTCCGGCCCGCCTTCCAGATAGGCCTCCAGATGCGCCACCACATGCCGAAAGAACTCGGCGGGCACC
Source organism: Pontiella sp. (assembly GCA_050297095.1). Lineage (GTDB taxonomy): Bacteria > Verrucomicrobiota > Kiritimatiellia > Kiritimatiellales > Pontiellaceae > Pontiella. The sequence continues at coordinate 717 of JBNKSB010000174.1, forward strand.
TGCTGGTCGCCAATGTCGGAAGGAATCAGGCGGACATCCGTGAAAACGGGAAAGACAAAACCAAAATAATACGGAGGCCAATCCTGGTCCTCGCCCTCGATGTAGCCGAAGGGCTTGGCTTTTGCCTTGAATTCCAAATCCACACTTTGCTGTGAAGCACTGGCCACGATCCCCCGATGAACCGGCGCGGAAATGCCAAAGCCCGCTTCGGCCCCCATGTAGTCGTATCGTTCCTCTATCCGGCTCCAGATGGGAAAGCGCAAGCCCTCCTTTTCATCTTCGTAGTCGGCCTCCCCACGGCTCGGCTTGGGCCATTGCTTCTGCCATGCCCGGCTATAGATATGCCAGGCAATCGGACCATTTTCGTATTCTGCGGGATAAATACCTGCCTCCAAATAATTGGTATCTGCACCCATCGTCTGAAGAATACCGCGCCGGTCCATCCCAATGTAGTCGATATACTCCTCCAGATTCGTCGCAATGGCATCTGGGGGCAGAGGGCGCGAATACGTTGGGTTGCTGTTTTGGGACTGGGCGGTTGAATTCGCACCGCTGGCATCCCTGGAGTTCCATTGCTGTAGTTTTAAATCAAGCATGAAGAAAAAACGAAACTCCGTATCGAGCTTGGACCAGCTATCGACATCTTCGTATTGCTCCAACTGGTATTCGTAGTCCTCCAGGCCATACCACTGCCCCGCCAACGCCAAGGCGATGCCCCGGTAGAATTTTTCCTGCGTCAAAGGATGCTGGCGGAACCGGACCGTATACGAGCTGACGGCCACCCCGTGGTTCACGATGTTTTCCAGCATGTCTGCATATTCCCTGAGCGACAGGTCGCTGTTGGGTGCCGCTCCCGGCTCTTCGCGGAGTTCGTCCACCAGCCACATCAGGTCGCCCGCAAGCTTCGGATCGTTGGAGGCACCGTTGTCGAAGGCCGCCTGCTGGGCCAGGGAAAAAGCGGCCAACGGCCCAAAGAAACGCAACCGCTCCCGCAACGAGTGGAGTTCATGCACGCTGTCAGGCACGACGAGTGGATTCGTTGTCCCCACTATTGCCTCAGCCTCCAGGGCAAGTTCGGCAGCCTGGATCAGGTTGAGGTCGCCGATCATGTTCAGGGTCACGCCCTGCCAGCGTGCTCCGACCATGGCGGCGGAGTCGGCAGCATTGCGCACATGGACCTTGGCGGAGATGATCCTAAACAGGTCATAGTTCCAGATCACAACAAACAGACCAATCACGACAACGACCATTAGGAAAATGATCGCCTGCCCTGAGCTTCGCCGATGGGCCTGTCCCGATTTGTGCTGAACTGTTTTCTGCAACGGCATGCTCGAATCCGATCCGGTTGGTTTTTCCTAGTACGCGCTTTTCAGATAGAATCTGGCATGGTTTTCAATGGAGGAGGTCGAGTCGATCTGCTTCCCGGGATATTCCTCCCGCTTGCCGTCACGGTCCACCTCGACCAGAGGAAGATGGCCGAAAAACACCCGGGCGAACGGAAAGGTCAGGGGAAGTTTCTGAGAAACGGTGATTTCGATGATTTTCTCATCATAGTCGCTCTCGTCGTAGTCGGAACCCACGCGCGCCTCGCCACGGTCGGACCAATTCTCGAAGTTCATTACGGTATAGGGATAATCCCTGCCATGGAATTCTTTGTACATAGCAACCTCGTACTCGCCACGCTCCGACCGCGGGTTGTTTTTCCCGGACAAGGCAGCGGTCCACCGAGAACCCAGTGAGCCCCCCTGGGGCCGGTCCTTGCTGAACCGCTTCGGGTCGGGATGAACCATCGGCCCCGCCGTGGGAATGGTGGCGTAGTGGATGACCGTCTTGACCATTTCCTTGTCGAACCCCACCGCTGCGGCGCGCGTCGCCGCAATGCTTGAATAGTTGATCACGTTACGCGAACTAACAACGTACGACGCCTGCAGCAACCCGAACAACACCAGACACAGCAGAACAATGACGAGGCAGGACTCCACCAGTGCGGAGCCTTCCTTATGACGGAAGCGATCCGGCACGATAGCCCCTACTCTTTTGATTCGCCAAGATCCTCAAGGTAGCCCTTGGAAGATTGAACGGCCTCCGTACCGGAGGAATCGCCTTCCAGCTCATCGATGGCCCCCCCCAGCTTTTTCTGGATCGTGTCGCCGAACAACCCGAAGATGACCAGCGCGGCGACCGCTACCACCACGACAATAATAATATACTCAACCATGGCCTGACCGGCCTTGCGCTTTGGGAATGCCTTCATCACTCTCTCCTATGGTTCCAGATTTGCTTACTCAAAATATTCAGGAAACGGCAATAATCTCTATGACCCGATTTCCATAAGCGCGGAAAACATACAGCAAAACCGCGCAAATGCCCACTAAAGCCAGAAAAACACCAAGGGCAATGACGTATTCCAACATGATCTGGCCACGCTTGCTCGTCCTGTTATCTGTTCCGGTTTTAATCATGCCACCCTTGTAAACGTTTCTCGACGAACAGAGATTGCACTTTTTCTCGTCAGCGGTGAATACAAAACGGTTATTTTAAGAAACTCCCGACAAGACCATAAACAAAAAAAAGGGGGCACCAAGCCCCCTTGTTGATTCATGTTTTATTTGCGTTGAGAACGCCACGCTTCAGGGTAGCGATCGCGACACCCTTCCTTCTGGTGTATTTCACGTTTACCCGAAGCGAAGCAAGGACAACGTGCCGACCACCGTAGCTCTCTCCGGAAACGGGTCATGAACTTCATTTTCGCCGCATCAATCGACGGCCGCTACGCCTTGTCGCGCTTCTTCTTCCATTCGGCTAGCTGCATCACATCCTTGTCGCCGCGACCGTAGACGTTGATGATCAATAGATCGTCCTTCGTGAACTGGCCGGCGTTTTTGATGGTCCA
>JBNKSB010000175.1:0-6416 GCA_050297095.1 Pontiella sp.
GGTGTATTCGATCAGCAAGGAGCAATGGATTCCGCCATCGTGAACCTCGAAGTGCTGCCGGGCCGGTCTCCACGGTTTACGAATATTGTGTTCAATCTTTCGGGCCAGGTCGAACTCACATCGACGGGAGCGGTCGGACAGACCTACATCATTCAGACTGCAACGAACCTCCCAGAAAACCTATGGGAGCCAATCGCCACCAATTCCATCGGCACAAATTGGTTCGATGTGTATGATCCCTTTGATCTTGAAAACCAGCAACGCTTCTACCGGGCCGTGATCCCTTGAGTAGATTCAAAATGGTTTATTATTGGATGTGTGCTGAGCTGAATTTAGTACGACATACTTTGTATTTCTGGCATAGGCGGCGGCTTTGGGACCGCAGCGCTGGAAGCCGTTATGTTCATTATTAGAGCGCTGCCGCTACTGGAATAGGTTGCAAAAGTATCCAGGCTGGTTACTGAACTCTGTTCTGACCGGAAGGCATAATTCAACGCAAGGGGCTGTTTGGTTCCTCCGTCTTCCGTTACATAGACACTGTACTGATGTGTTGTAACGTCGACTTCAAATCGGAAATGATAGCGAACGCCTGAAGTATAGCTTACATTTACATCCGATGCATAAGCAGAACCGTTTCTCACATCGATAAGACCGGTTGTCGGAGCAAACCGGGCAATGATTGCCAGATCTGTATAACCGGATGCAGTACCAAGCGAACAGCCGATAACTGAATTGATATCTGCCGCATTGGGTATTGCGTCACATTCAATCACACAAAGGCCGCTCTGCGTTGCGATACTTCTGTTTTGCCATTGTGTGCTACTAATCATATCTGTTTGGGATAATGTCGTGGCGGAGGCTTGTTGAGATTGAGCGGATTCGTTGCCGGCAGAATCTTTGGCCGAAATGGTATAGTCATAGGTTGTTGATCCAGATAGACCGGTATCTGCATAGCTTGTGGAGGTGGTGGAGTCCAGATAGGATCCTCCTCGATAAATCCTGTATTCGCTAACACCGATGTTATCGCTCGAAGCCGACCAAGAGAGGTTGATCTGCGATGTGGATACTGCTGTGGCTATTGGATTGGCCGGTGTTGTGGGTGCAACCGTATCCGGCTGGCCTGCATCCGTGGTGGTACCCGCCAACTGTGACTGGGCGGATTCGTTACCGGCAGCATCGAGCGCTGATACCGTATAGGTGTAAGATGTCCCGGCACTCAGGCCGGTATCGTCATAGCTCGTGGACGTTGTAGAGTCTAGATAGGATCCTCCTCGATAAATCCTGTATTCGCTAACACCGATGTTGTCGCTCGAAGCCGACCAGGAGAGGTTGATGCTGGTTTCGGATGTTGCAGTAGCACTCAGGTTGGCGGGTATGGTTGGGGGTTCCGTGTCTTCTGAAGGAGGTGTAAGGTCGGCGCCATCTACGTTGTTTGAGTATGGGTTTACAGACGAACTCGTAGATATGGATATGGCAGTTGAACCTGTATTTCTGATGGTGTTATCGTAGATGCCGCCGGATGCAGCATCAGGAGAACCCCACGAGATCCCGCTATAAACCGTGTTCTCGATTAGATTGTTGTTCACGGTGATCGCCTGGCCTCCATCGTTCGCGATTCCCGTGCCAAGCCTGATACCGGATCCTCCATAGATATGGTTTCTCGTAACGATTATATTCCGGCACTCCCGAGCCCGGTTTTCCAATTTGATGCCGAACCCGTCATAGTCATTGCTATCGTAAATGACATTGTCTGATATCATGCCATTATAGCATGACATTACTTGGATTCCAGCTCCGTAGGCCGAGCTCGAGTTATTACCAAAGTTATGGATTGTGTTCCCTATGACTGTGATATTGCCTACGTTATCGAGGTCGCCACCTGTTCTCGGGTAGAAGGCAATGCCGTGCGCTCCCGTATTGTAGACGACGTTGTTATTGAAAGTGAAATCATGGATTTCAATCGTACCCGACGCCGTTTCCGTAGTAAACAAGGCTCCGATGGAATAGGTGGATAGATCGGTTCCGTGAATAATGTTATTGTTTAGTTGGACATAGCTGGCGTTTTCCACCCATACGATGCCGTAATTGACTAGATCGGCGCCATCTATATCAAACCCTTCTAGCTTGATATATGCATCATGCGCAACGCTGGCAGATCCTGGGCGGATTCTTACGATGGGCTTGTAGTCAGCAAAAGAGCTTCGCGTCAGCGTGGCCTTGTTTCCGCTTCCCCATGTACTGCCATCAAATGCGATCCAATGCGAAGATGTTCCAGTAGCATTTATTAGAAAATAATCGGTTCCGCTGAGGTTCCAAGTGTCTGTGTTGTTGAAATAGACGATTACGTCTTCACTGTTGGCTTTCGAGGAGAAAGTGGACATCATACTTTCGACTTTGGAAATGCTTTTCCACGCATCACTTGGGCTTGTGCCTGAGTTCGAGTCGCTACCGCTCGTGGATACATAATAGGTGGCGGCCTGGGCCATTGTTGAGACCGTGCTTGCAAGCACTATAAGTGTTGAAATAGACCTTTTCATTATGACCTCCATACACGCATGGCCACAGGTTTCGAATACCGATTCCTAAGGTGCGTTCCCGTTCAAACCGTTGTGGTTGATTACCAGATTTATAAGGTATTGGCGAGAATAAAAACTACGGCCTGCCTTGGCAAAGTGTTGCCTTCAAAGAAATTGCCAAATTACGAAGTGTTGATTTCCACCCTATGTTTTGGTGGTTCGTTAGTTCGCAGGGATTATGCCAAGAAGCTTGCTATTTCGGTTTTTTCCGATGCTGAATGCGGCTCCAGATGCGTTTCAGGTATTCGGCCAGCACTCTGCGCTCTCGTTCCTGGTAGACCCCGAGCAAAAGGGCAACCGCGAGGTATAGGCACATGCTGGCACCCATAACGAATAACAGGAGAAAAATGTTGTTGATACGGGCTTGCGGGACCAGCAGCAAAACGATCAAGACGATCCCGCCCGCCATCAACGGACGAAGGTATGATTCTTTCAGAAGACGGATGAGGGGAATGTCGAGAACGGTGCAGTTCACATAGCAGATGAAAAAGGGAATTACCACGACCGTGGCCAGCAACTGGGCAATGGCCACGCCAATGATTCCGCCGTAGATTGCGCCGGGAATCATTAGGATGAGGAACAGAAGGGCATAGGATATTGCAGTCAGTCCGCTGATTTTTGGCCGACCAAGACCGTTCACAACATGGGTCGGGATATTGGACCACTGATTCATAAAGACTCCGAGCGTGATTAATACGAGTACCAAACCGCTATGCTCCGCAAATTCGGGGCTCATCCAAAGCTTGAGAAAACGAATGCCAAACACGAGCAACGAAACCGTAAAGGCGGTTGAGAACGATAAGATGATGCGCGTAGAGGTGAGGTATAGATCGCGAATTGTATCAGGGCGGTTTTGCCCTTGTAATTCACTAATGGCAGGAAAAACAACCATGCCCGTCCGGCCAATCAGATTGGTGAGTCGGTTGAGAATGGTCGCCGGGATATAGTAGTAGGTGACGGAATCCACGCCAATCAGAGCACCAATGACCAATAGGTTGACTTGGCGCGAGATCACATCGGTCACACGGCTCAGCATGGTATACATGCCGAAATGGAGGATAGGTTTAAGGGTATCTTTCTTTAAGCGAAACCGGAAATGTATCTCGCGTGGAAGTAGACGACGAACAATCACGGATGCAACCAGCAGGATAAGTAGCAACGCCACTACATTGAAGGCAACAAGGTGAATAAGGCGGAACCCCATCCATAGGAGAAGGACTGCTCCAACAGTGGACAGTACGCCCAATATTGCCGTCAGGCAGCTGCTGATATCGTATCGGTTGAGCCCGTTCGTGATTGAGGTGAACAGGGTGAGTTGCATGGTAAGAAAGAATCCCAGCGAAGCGATGCAAAAGGCGTGATAGGCAACCGTAACGAGTTCCGGTGGAATTTTCAGCAATTGCGTGGCCAGCGCCTTTGCTATGGTGAGAATCAGGATGACGCCGATTAGTCCGGCAACCATAAAAACGGATGCAGCCACGCCGATCACTTCGCCTGTGCGTTCACGATCCTCTTTGCCTGTGTATTCAGCCACATATTTTACCACCGCGTTTCCCAGTCCAAGATCAAGCAACGCGAAATAGCCGACCACGCTGCTGACTAGGGCAAAAACACCATAGGAAGCCTCGCCCAGGGAACCTACGATGTAGGGCCAGAATATAAAGCTCAGCAGGAGGGGCAACAGGCTGCTGACGACACTAAACAGCGCGTTGTTCAGCGTGCGTTCACCGATGTTCATGCGAAAGTCCTTTGTGTGTTGCGGTCATCCTGTATTGCCGTTTGATAGATGTCCAAAAGCCGGTCAATGTGAGCGCTACGGGTGAATTTTTTTCGGACGAATTCCTGCGCTTCACGGCCAAGTGCCGCGATGCGCTTCGGCTGGGTTGCCAGTTTACTGATTGCCGCGGCCAGTCCGTCGATGTCGCCGCGCGGAAGGAGAATGCCCGTTTTCCCGTCAACCAGCCACTCTGGGATACCTCCGCTGTCGAAGCCAATAGCGGTTGTGCCAAAGTACATGGCTTCAATGCCGGAAAGCGAACAACCTTCGGATCCAATCGCTGGAAGTAGGAGCACCGAGGCAGCCTGGTATTGCTCATAAAGCCGGGGCTGTTCGAGAAAGCCCACCATCTCAATCGTATGTGCGGGGTGGCAATGCTCAATCCGGCGCTGAACCGCATCGCGGTTAGGACCATCCCCGGCTATAACCAACTTGCAGGGAACTTGCGGGATTTTGTCCAAGGCATCGAAAATTTTCAGAACCCCTTTTTCGACCGATAGTCTTCCGGAGAACAAGAAGATCGGCGGTCCTTCCGGTTTTGCCACAGGTGCACTGGAAGCGACCTGTTCGGCATCAGTGAAGAGAGGCAGAACATGGATGCGACGGGTGTCATCAATCTTTCGTAGAGCCAGTTCGTTTAAATACTGACTATAGACAATGAACTGGTCTGCTTGTGCGATCTCCCCGAGTGCTTTGAGATTGTAGGGGTAGTAGGACCATGATTCGATCCGTTGCATCAGGGTCTTTCCCGAATGGGCATAACAGCGATTCCAGCAGGCTTTCCCAAAGCTTATATCGCAGAATGTTTCGCTATCTCCGATGAGTCGTGATGCGACCGTTGGAGGAGGTTTTGTGCAGAAGGGTCGGCAATCATGAATGGATTTAATGACCGGGATGCCGCATGTAAGCAACATATGGAGTGCTCCGGGATCCATCAGGTTGTGTATATGGATAACATCTGGTTTCAGCTGTTTAATATGGGATGCCGCATCTTTCAGGGCTTTGTGGTGCTGGAGGTAGTTATCAATGAAATGCTTGCGTAGTGGTGGTGTTCTTAAAGACGGGATAAGGAGCACGTTTGAGGTTTGTTTTCGCGGTTGTCCGCGTTGTTGAGAGGCCAGGATATGAGCCTGTTCTCCTCGTGCCATCAACGCTTCATAGAGTTGTTGAACGTGAATTTCAACCCCGCCACTTCCTGCTATTCCTGTTGGGCACTCATTGACTAATAGAATTTTCATGGTTGCTTTGGGTCGAGTGTATTGAACGGGTTTCCGTTTGTTGAATCAGAGTAGCAGCAATTGCGGAAAACATCGCAATCATTGCTGTTTCATGAAAATACCATGGGGTTGGGCCCGTTAGGAACATAGCAAGCCATAAACCGCTAGAAGCCGCGATGGGCAATAGAAGTCCCGTTTCCTTTTCCTGTGGGTGCTCTCTGCAGGTTCGGAAAGCCCTGAGGAGAAGATGGCCGCCTGCAACCAGAAAAAAAAGCAGGCCACCCAGTCCGATTTTCATCCAGATGTAGAGAAAGGTATTGTGTACCACGTTGGTGGGTACCAAATCATTTTCATAGAGGGCTAGAGGGGTATGGTGGCTGCCCAGGCCCAATCCAACGAATGGCGAGTGGGACAGGTCGAGCAGGACTTGCCGCGATTCAAGGGCATGGTAAACATTGGAGGATTGTGTGGGATCAAAGACGGACGTTAGCCGGTCGGCGATTCGCGTAATTGCTTCTGGATTCAATCCGACCACAAAGACCCCAACACAGGTTGCCAGAAAAAATAGTAGTATTGAGATCAAGGCAATTCGCCGCCGAACCGCTTTTGAAGCGCCTAGGAAAAGCAAGCCTAGCGAAAACAGAAAACCGCCCCACTGTGCCCGGCGATAGGAAAAAACGATGGCAAACAGCATAGGGAGGCATGCCGTGGCATAGAGGATGGCTTGTCCGCCCCGGAGATCTCCCCGGAGCAGAAGATGCAGCGCCACCAGGACCATGGTGATGAAGATCAGTAGATCGCCTGAGTCGGTTGTGACGACGCGGTACGTGTCATAGTGCCAACCGT
>JBNKSB010000176.1:0-6078 GCA_050297095.1 Pontiella sp.
CGTCTTCTGAAGGGTGATCGAACTGTTGTTGATCATGGCATCAACAAAAAGTGTTCCGGACGACGCGCTACCTTGACGACCAATGACAACCGCTTCGTTTCCAAGAGTAATACAGCGCTCGTTGGTAAAGGACGCTTCATCACTATACAACCATGTCTCGATCGTAAACGACTGAAGATTGGTCGGCAGGCCGCCGGTCGAGGTGAAATCATCCATGCCGTCAAAATATAACGACTCTCCTGCCCCTGCGTTACTGACCAGCGGATCCAGCCCGTTCTGCACTTCCTGCAGGTTCGTGAACCCGTCCGCATCCAAATCGCCATCCGTACCCAGCTCTGCCATTTCAGCTGCATTCAATGTTCGATCATAGATTTGCACCTCATCGACCGCGCCCTGCCAGGCCTGGTTCGCATCAAACCCGCCTCCGACCGAATCCTGATCCTGACCCATCACAATACCGCCTGCAGCAATGGAAAGGGCAGAATCGCCCACGTTCGTCACTGCATTCAAGGCACCGTCAATCCACAGGGAAAACACACCGTTCGAGACCGAAAACCCGACATGGTGCCAATCATGATCAAGCATGGCATTGCTTTGGGGAAGTTCATAGCCTGCATTGTCTCGATAAAACCGCCACCTCTGGCCCTGCACATCGTAGCCAAGTAGCAGTTCATTATTCACCGCATCGCTTTCAGCACACGAAAAGAGATAATATTGCGTTTGCGATCCCGCATCCTCCGACAAACGACAGAACGCACTGAATGCATAGTTTGTTGCTCCGTCAAGTATCGTATGCGGAAGCACTGCATAATCCGATGCGGTTCCCGGAAGCGTCAGGTGGCCGCCGTCCGTTGAACAGCCGGACAGTGTTGCATCACGTCCCCACCCTGAAGAATCCTCTGCATTCCCACTAAATGAATACTGGCCGGCGGGGGTCCGGTCCGAATCATTCCTTAGAAACAGAATTTCCTCCTCAGAAAGCACCCGATTATAAAAGCGAATTTCATCTACTCCACCGTTCCAGGTCTGATTCACGTCAAAGGAGCCCCCAAGAGAATCCTGGTCCTGTCCGAGAATGATTCCGCCGTCCGAAATCACAGGCGCAAATGCTGAAAGCGTTGTATTTCCGACCAACACCCCATCAAGCCATAAATTGAATGTCCCGCTGGAACCGGTCAAGACAACATGGTGCCACGCATAATCAAGTATAACGGTGTTTACCGGGGACGTATAAGCCGTGCTATCCCGCTTCCAGATTTCCCACTTGTGGCTCGCACTGCTGTATCCGAGCAATAGTTCATTGCTACTTTCAGAGCCAGCGCAGGAAAGTAAATAGCGGGCGCGTTCGTCGTCACCGGCATTGAGGCGGCAGAACGCACTGAAGGTAAAGTTGCTCGCACCGTTAAGCAAGGTGTGCGGAAGTTCCGCATAATCCGTTATGCTCTTCGGCAGGGATAGGAAATTTCCGTTCGTTGGACAGGTGCCATACAGCGTCACATCTCCGCTCTGTCCTGTCGCATCAGCCGTGCTTCCGTTGAAAGAAAAATGCGCCAGCAACCCGTCACTTAAATCAACCGCTTCCGCCGTGCTACACACCCCCGCAAGTGCGATGCCCGTCATCAGGATGCCCAGATATACCTGCTTCATTATTTCCCCCATGTTGTCTGACCCAGAAAATGAAGCCCTTTTAGGAGAATATGTGACTCGAAGACCAGTGTTTTGCGATGAAACGGCATTTTTTTGCGATGAATTCTTTTTTGAGCGTCAACATCGCGAATGTGAGCTATGTTGGTTTTTATTTCGGAAACACTCAACCAACGGGATGGAGGACTATCGTTTATGCGCATTGCACTGCTTATCATCGCCTGCATCATTGCTCCGCTGCATAGCGCATGTGCCATCCTTCCGTCGGTGGATGGGATAGAGTTCCTTGGACAGTATGTTTTGCTGGATACAGAAAACCGGACCGCGCAGCAAATCCTCCATGCACCCGGGTTTTCCGAATCCCCCTACGGCCATTTGATCCGAACCGCTTCCGACACCGACCATATATGGGTAAAATGGGAGATCGAGATCAAGCAACCTCTTTCGTTTAGTCCGGTGGTGTTTCTGGAGTATCCATTCCCCCGCTTTCAATCAGGCATGAAGGCCGGGTATCTGTATGTCGCCGCAAATGGCACCATCATTGCATCAACCCGCCAGGACAAAAGCTTCGAGAGCTTCTTGCTGCCGCTGCCCCCCGACCTGCCGGCGGGGCGATATGAACTGCTGTTCAGCATTCAATCATCCCTTCACCATTATCCATTCGTGCCGGTTCTTACCAGCAAGAGTGAAATCCGCCTCCATCAGAACAGGGAATTGGTGACTACGCTGCCTGCCATTGGATTTATCGGCGGCATTGTGCTGCTTGGCCTCTTTCTATTCATCCAGATGCGCGATTCCTTGTTTCTCTGGTTCTCGGTCTGCTATACGTTCGAGTCGTTTCGCATTGCCTTGCTGCATTACCCGTTGCCGCTCTTCCCGGCCTTCGAACAGCTCCCGCATCTGTCCGACCAGCTTCTCCTAACGTTCGGTCTCATAAGCTACTACCTGTTCATGCGCCAACTGCTCAGCCTTCATGAGAACACGCCCCGTCTCAACCGCATGATGCAGCTCATGTGCCTGCTGCTTCTGGTCATTCTCCCCTGGCAACTCCTCAACCCCGGATTCGAACGCTGCCTGGCAACATTCTATTTCTCCCTTCCGCTCAGTCTGTTCCTGCTGAGTGCACTCATTAAAATCATCCGGAACAAAAGCATCACCCCGCAATGGATGCCCTGGGGCTGGCTGGTCACCACGTCCGGCTATCTGCTTGTTTTCATTGCCTCGCTCTTCATCAAGACCGCTACAATTCGGAACATCTACAACATATCCTTGCTCATCATGTGCATTGAAACATTCCTGTTTGGAATCTACAGCGGGTACAAAGTGCGGGAACTCAAGGTCCAGAACTCGGAATCGCGCTGGGAGGCCCTTCACGCCCAGCTCAACCCCCACTTTGTCTTTAATGTCATGAACAATCTCGGCGGTCTGGATTCGCTTCAGAAAGTCGACCGCATTACCGCCGATTTCGCGGAATTTCTCCGCTATATCCTGACCAGCCGCCTAAAGAAGACCGTGCCGCTCTGTGCCGAGATCGAAGCGCTGCACCACTATATCGCCATGGATTCGATTCGGTTCGATGAGGAAGCGGAAGTCAGCTTCAACATCCCCGACACGCTTCAGTCCGTTCCAATCATTCCCCTCCTGCTTCAACCTCTGCTGGAAAATGCCCTCAAGCATACCCGCGCCCAGAAGCTGGTTCCAAACATAGGTATCGAGGCGGAAGCCTATCAAAAGTCGGGAATTCTCCTGCGTGTAACCAACAACGGAACTTGGGAGAAAAGCTCAAAGGCACACGGTACAGCCACCGGCATCCAAAACTTGCAGGAGAGGCTCCGGCTAGCCTATCAGGGAAAGGCGCAACTAAAGTTCGAACATGGAAATAACTTCATTGCCGCCACCATATCCATCGCCTCGCTTTCATAAGAGACGCCGGAGGCGCATCCCTTCCGTATGGGAGACCGAAAGCGCATCATCGAGGCCATCCAGCAACACCTCGAATCGGTCGCTGCGGGGGGAAAGCCTCCGAACCGTCTTCAGGTTCATCACGAGGGAGCGCGACACCCGTGTAAAACGGTCATCGGGCAATCGGTTCATCCAGTCCTTGATGGTTCGGCGCACCAGAAACTCGCCGTTCGGACTCTTGAGCAACGTATAGTCCCCCTGAGCCGTAATACAGCAAATTTGTTCGACAGGAACGCGCTGGATTCGTCCGGAGGCATTTTTCAAGAGCAGCGGTTCCGACCGGTTTCCCCTTTCCGGTGCGGAAAGATATTTGCCAACCTTCTCAATGCACTGCCGCAATCGATCGGGATGAATGGGTTTCACCAAATAGTCCAAGGCATTCGCCTCAAAAGCATCCAGCGCATAATCGTCAAAGGCGGTAACAAAAACAACATTTACCGAAAACGGAAGTTCATTAAGCAAGTCGAACCCGTTTTCTCCCGACATTCTGATGTCGAGAAAAACAACATCCGGTTTCTCGGAACGGATCAGCAATACCGCAGATGCAATATCATCCGCCTCACCCGCAACCATGACTTGTTCATAATCCCCAAGCATGCGCCGAAGCTTTCGTCTCGCCGCCGGCTCGTCGTCAACCAGTATGCTCACAATGTGTCCCGGCATCCCCACGTCCCCCAAAAAACAACCCTCGTTATATCAGGCATCAGGGGTTAAGCACAAGGAGCCGCATGCGAGAGGTTCATCTTCTTGGTTTTGCGGTATTCGATGTGGGAAAGCTGCCCCAAAAAAGCTGCAAGAAATCAGCTAGCAAGGGCTCTGTCCTTCGGACGGTCATAGGACAGTCCCCGCACCCGGTGGAGCATGCGAAACCAGGATTACTATATTATGGAACCGACCCTTTCGATTGACGAAACCTCATATTTCATTATGCTTTTTGCAATATGTGAAATGCCAATTCGACTTTGAGGAGTACGTGCTCCAGTCGGATGGACCAACACAAAAAGCACAAGGGGGAAGAAGAGATGAGACGTTCATATTTGGCTGTTGTACCTGCACTTGCATTGCTGATGGCAGTGATTACAGGATGCGGCGGCAAGCCCATGACCCAGGCCGATATCGAAAAAAACCTGGTTGGAAAATGGAAGGCGGATACCGAGCAATTGAAAGCTTCCATGAAGGCCGAAATGAAAAGGCAGGCTGAAAACGCCCCGGACAACTCGGCGGCGATGGCGGCAATGATTGACGGCATAATTGCGCAATTGGAAATGACGTTTGAGTTCAAGAATAACGGGAAGGTATCGATGACACAAAGCGTGGGCGGCAAAGACCAGACCCAGGAAAACGACTGGAAAATCACCCGAGTGGACAATGGCAAAGCCACCGTGAACTTCGGAGGGGAAGCAGCGGGCTACGTGACCTTCGTGGACAAGGATGTCATCGAGTTTACCCCCTTGGACGAAGGTGAAAATGACATGCCTTCTGAAATGGAACCGTTTCGCATGAATCGCATGAAGTAAGTCTCTATACCCGTCTGGATACAAAACGCCACCCCTGTTTTATGGGTGGCGTTTTTCTTTTTCGACATGGAGGGGAGTTAGGGTCAGGTCTGAATTTTGGATGTTCCTGCATGACCCCTCCACGCCCGCATCTTTCCCACCACATCAAAGTTTAGCGCAAACAATCAACATCAAAGAAAATGATAGCCATATTTCGAAATATTGCGTTAATGTCACAGCATCTAAAAATCGATTTCTAATCGATCGACCAAGGGCGGTAGCATGTCGATATGGAATCAAGGGGGCCTAAAGGGGATGAACAAATGCGGAAAATTCAAACAACCATTTTCCATGTCTACCCCTTTAATACGGTCATATGTGGAAAATGCAGGGCGTTATGGTCATATGTGGAAAATTAACGGGCCGATATTCCATGTTTCCCCCTTTAATATGGTAATAGATGGAAAATGTTTCCATCCCATAGGGGTGATATGTGGAAAATAGTCCACTAAACACACGGTTAGGTCAGAATAATAATGGAACAGAAAATTGAGAATCCTAACCCTGAAGATCAGACCTACGTTGAAGTGAAACGACAATGGGTAAAAGATCATTACGAACCTGATGCACAGCACAAATACGACACAGTTGAAGGCAAATTGGTTCTTCTTGATACAATCATCCAGAACAAATGGATAGAGCCTGAAGAAACAGTCAAACTCCAGAATTTGGGAATCACCTTTGGAGATGCATTAGCCCAGCAGTTGAATTTAAAATGGATGGCAGTCGAAGATGATTGTGGTCGTGATCCATGTCTAATTTTAAAAGGAACGTCCATTGTTCTTTTTCCACTCACGATGATTTCCAAAAGGATAGAACAAGGTGAAGATGTTGATGTTTACCACATGTTCAATCGGATATGCGGGAATGTAGAAGAAATAAAACAGACCTAACCAGGGCATGGACCCTACCCGGT
>JBNKSB010000177.1:0-5193 GCA_050297095.1 Pontiella sp.
CTTGAGGCGGATGCCTCCCAGGTCTATCCCGTCGAAGGTGTGCTGAACCTCAAGGACTTCATGCCGGTGGCTTTCCTGGGGGGATACGATGAATTGAAGGTCGAGGCCTGGCCCCCGCAGCCTTCGCCCGAAATCGCACCGAATGAACCGATGTTCGATCAGATCGCTCGCAAGGATCTGCTGCTTAACCATCCGTACGAAACCTACGATCCGGTGGTCCGCTTCATCGAGGAAGCGGCCGTGGATCCCGACACGATGGCGATCAAGATGGTGCTCTACAGGACCAGCTCGCAGAGTGCGGTCGTGGCCGCGCTCAAACGCGCTGCGGAAAACGGCATCAACGTGACGGTGCTCATGGAATTGAAGGCGCGCTTCGACGAAGCCCGAAATATTGAATGGGCGCGGGATCTGGAGCAATGCGGTGTGCAGGTAGTGTACGGGGTCAAGGGTTATAAAACCCACGCCAAGATCTGCCTGGTGGTGCGCCGGGAACCATCTGGCGTGGTCCGCTATTGCCATTTCGGCACAGGGAACTACAACGAGTCCACGGCCAAGCAGTATGGCGACATCAGCTACATGACCGCCAATGCCGAGCTGGGCGCCGACGCATCGGCCTTTTTCAATGCCCTGTGTGGCTACGCCCAGCCCCAACGATTTAACTTGATCAGCATGGCACCCATCAATATGCGAACCCATTTGATTGAGTTCATCGATTTTGAAACTGCCCAGGCAAAAAAGGGTAAGAAGGCGCTGGTGCGCGCTAAGGTCAATTCGCTGGTGGATCCTCTGCTCATACAGAAACTGTACAACGCGTCCAAGGCTGGTGTGCAGGTTCAGCTGAATGTGCGTGGTATCTGCTGTCTAAAACCCGATGGAAACATAGAGGTGAAGAGCATTGTCGACCGCTATCTCGAACATGCCCGCATCATCCACTTCCATCACGCGGGAAAACCAAAGGTGTTCATTGCAAGCGCCGACTGGATGCCGCGCAATCTGGATAAGCGTCTGGAGTTGATGATTCCGGTGGGTGATCCGCCATGTCGCGACCGGCTCATCGGCATGCTGGAGACCCATATGGCGGACAATCAGAATGCGTGGGTGTTGCAGAAGGATGGGACCTACACGCGCGAAACGGTCAAGGGACGCAAAAAGCTCCGCAGCCAACAGGTCTTTTACGATGAAGCCTGCCGCGCCATTGCCGAGGCCCGCAAGTCGCCCCGCACCCGTTTTGAGCCCCATCGGGCAGCAGGGACTGATTTCGGTTTGTGATTTCTGTTAACGTACGCAAATGATAATTAGACGAAAAAGAAGGTGTGTAGATGGCTATGACTTCGACCAAAACCAAATGCATTGGAATTCTAACTTCGGGTGGCGATTGTCCGGGCTTGAACGCGGCGATTCGCGGTGTGGCCAAGGCAGCCCTGCAGCAGGGCACCAAAGTGATCGGAATCCAGGACGGATTTCGCGGACTGGTGGAAAATCGTACCATGGCCTTGGAGGACAAGGATGTCAGCGGAATCCTGACCCATGGCGGTACTTTTCTGGGATCCAGTCGCGATAAGCCGCATAAGATGGATATGGGCGGCACGGTGATGGACATGACCGATGTCGCCGTGGCAAATGCAAAGAAGAACCATATCGACTGTCTCGTGTGTCTGGGCGGCAATGGAACCCAGAAAAACGCCATGCGCCTGCATGAAGCCGGGCTTGACGTGCTGACATTGCCGAAAACGATCGACAACGATGTTGCCGAAACCGATATCACCTTTGGCTTTGATTCCTCCATGGCGATTGCTACCGAAGCGATCGACCGGCTCCATACGACCGCCAGCAGCCATCATCGCGCTATCGTCTGCGAAATCATGGGACACAAGGCGGGCTGGTTGGCACTTGGAGCAGGTATCGCCGGCGGGGCCGATGTGATTCTTATTCCTGAAATTCCCTACGACCTCGAGCTTGTTGTTGAGCATTTGCTGGCGCGCCGCCATCACAATAAACGATTTTCGATTATTGCCGTGGCCGAGGGCGCTATGTCCAAGGATGAATTCGGTAAAAAGAAAAAGGGCGAAGGGCAGAAAAAGGACAATGACAACGGTTTGGTCGAAGAGCCGGTTGCCAGCCGTATTGCCCGCGAAATCCAGAAAACCGCCGGGATCGAAGTGCGCTACACCTCGCTCGGCCATGTCCAACGTGGCGGTACGCCGACGGCCACGGACCGTTTGCTATGCACCCGCATGGGTACGAAGGCAGGGGAGTTGCTCGCGAAAGGAACCTATAATGTCATGGTCTCCGTCAAGGGAGATGTCTGCGAAGCGGTTCCGCTGTCGAAAGTGGCGGGAAAAACAAAGCTGGTGCCCATGGGACACCGTTGGTTGCAAACGGCTGTACTGGTCGATACCTTTCTAGGCGATAAACAGGTTTTTTAAAGACCATCATACTGCCATGGAAAAATGCATATCCGGATTGAAAAATAATACCATTCATGTACTATATATGTGCATGAATTAGAGGGATTTTGAAATGGGATGCAAAAAAGGAAAATCCAAGCATAAGCGCGAACCCGGATACTACGAATGCAAGAAATGCGGCGCGGTCGTGAAGAAGAAGGACAAGGTCTGCAAGGGCAAGAAAATCAAGGAGGGGGACATCTAGCCGCGGTCCGGCATTTTTTCGACAATCACTTCAATATGCGACCATTTCCTACAATTCTGTGGGTTCGGCGGAAAGCATTGGAACCAATCCATTATCCTTTTTGTTTTGTTTTTCCGGGGGAGGTCGTTTTATATACGCGCCTTTTTGAGGGAAAATCATGGCTACGATTGAAGAGAGAATCCAGGAACTGAAACGTGAACGCGGCGCGATTATCATCGCCCACAACTATCAGCCCGACGAGGTGCAGGCCATCGCTGATTTTACCGGTGACTCACTCGAACTAAGCCGCAAGGCGGCCGAGCTCGAGGAGGAGGTTATCGTCTTCTGCGGCGTCCACTTCATGGCGGAGACGGCCGCCATTCTCAGCCCGGAAAAAACCATCCTGCTACCCGATCGATTTGCGGGGTGCCCGATGGCGGATATGATTACGGCCGAACAGCTTCGGGCAAAGAAATCGGAACATCCCGATGCGGTAGTCATCTGTTATGTAAACAGCTCCGCCGCCGTCAAAGCGGAATGCGATCTGTGCTGCACCTCCTCCAACGCCATGAAGATTGTCAGTTCCGTGCCTGAGGATCAGGAAATCATTTTCGTGCCGGACACCCACCTCGGCCACTATGTCCAGGAAGAGCTCGGTCGCGAGATGATTATCTGGGACGGATTCTGCCCGACGCACTCGCGCATCCGGGACGTCGATATCAAACGCGAGCTGGAGGATCATCCCAACGCGAAGGTCATGGCGCACCCGGAATGTCCGTTGCCGATCCGCGACTTGGCAGACTACCTGCTATCTACCGGCCAGATGTGCAAACATGCGCAGGAGTCGGAAGAAAAGGAATTTATTGTTGCTACGGAAATGGGACTGCTCTATCGCCTCCGGAACGAAAACCCGGACAAGAAGTTTTATTCCGTCAGCGACCGGGCCCTCTGCCCGAACATGAAAAAAATTGATTTGGAAAAGGTCCTCTGGTCGCTTGAAGACATGCAGCACCGAATCACGGTGCCGCAGCAAATCGCCGACAAAGCCCGCCTTTCCATCGAGCGCATGCTGAAACTCAGCTAGGGAGACAGATACATAATGTGGGAATATACGGACAAGGTTACGGATCATTTCAGGAATCCGCGCAATGTCGGTGCGGTCGAAAACCCGGACGGGGAGGGGACGGTCGGTTCCTTGGCGTGCGGCGATGCTCTGCGCCTGACCTTTAAGCTCGATGCCGATAAAAGGATCTGCGAGGCCAAGTTCCAGACCTTCGGTTGCGCCAGCGCGATTGCATCGTCCTCTGCGTTGACCGAAATGGTCATCGGGAAAACCATCGAGGAAGCCGAGAAAATCACCAACAACGACATCATTGACTATCTCGGAGCGCTACCGAAACAGAAAGTGCATTGCTCCGTGATGGGCCGCGAGGCGCTCGAAGCGGCCATCTACAACTATCGCACCGGCAAAACGCTCGACAAGAAGCTCGACGGCGAGGTGGTATGTCACTGTTTTGGCGCGACTGACAAGGAAATCGAAAAGCTGACCCGTGAACAGAACCTGACGACGGCCGAGGATATCACGAATGCCTGCAAGGCCGGCGGCGGCTGTGGACAGTGCATCCCTGAAATCGAAACGATCATTAATCGTGTCATTGGCGAGGAACAGGCAAAGACCGAAGAAAAACCCAAGCTGACCCAGTTGCAGAAAATCAAGCTGATCGAGGAAACCATCGATCGGCAGGTGCGCCCGATTCTGCGCCGCGATAACGGCGATCTGGAACTGCACGATGTTGACGGCAATCACGTATACGTCAAGTTTGTCGGCGCCTGTGTGAGCTGCCCGGTCTCCACTGTCACGCTCAAGGATGTGGTCGAAACCCAGCTGCGCGAAGCCGTCTCCGACGACATCGTCGTCGAAGCCGTTTAAATCCAAACCGAGTCATTAGAACAGCATAATTCCCGGTCTAATCATTCTGATCTAATTATTCTATTATATATTTGGGGACAGAAAATGAACAAGTCAGTCTACGTTGATAACAATGCCACGACCGCGGTAGCCCCTGAGGTCACCGAAGCAATGCTGCCGTTCTTTCATGAACTGTGGGGCAACCCCTCCAGCATGCACACCTTTGGCGGGAATGTTAAAAAACAGATCGACCTGGCCCGCGAAAAGGTGGCCGCGCTGATCGGCGCAGACCATCCCAGCGAAATCATTTTTACCAGCTGTGGATCGGAATCCGACAACATGGCTATCCGCGGAACCGTCGACGCTATGGGCGGCCATCCGCATGTCATCACCACTCGCGTTGAACATGCGGCCGTACTGGGTCCATGTCACCATCTTGAGGATCGCGGATACCGGTTAACCACGCTTGATGTTGATGAAATGGGCAATCTCGACATGGACAATGTTCATGAAGCCTGCCAGAGCGGCAAGAAAACCGTGGCATCTATCATGTGGGCCAACAACGAGACCGGCGTTATCTTCCCCGTTCCGGAAATTGCCGCGCAGATCAAGGAGGGCGGGGGCCTATTCCACACCGATGCCGTCCAGGCTGC
>JBNKSB010000178.1:0-2792 GCA_050297095.1 Pontiella sp.
GGACTGTACTCATAGCCCCGCAACCCACCCTTGCCGTAATGGTCGCACCAGTCGGAAATCAGTACGGGAATGTGTTTCCGCCCCGCAAGGTAGATGGGGAGCGTGATATGCAAATGGTGTTCAAAGGCGTGGACAACATCATAGTTTCCGGTCCTCAATATTCGGACTCGTGCGGCAATATCCAATGGGCCCCATCCACACATGCCGCACAGCCGGCTCATGATGCGTTGACCATGAAAGAGAGCTGGCGTTTCGATAATTCGTACGCCGTTTTCGACGGTGATTGTGCTTTGGAAGAGGTTCCGTGTCGACGTGCAAAGTACCGTTACATTGTGCCCGCGGGAGGCGAGGTAAGTGGCCCATGGAAATGCGCGGTAGTATGTTCCTTGGCGCCGCTGAGTGAAGAGTAGCATGAGAATTTTCATAGGATGGTGCAGATGCATGAACTCCTGATCAGTTTTGTATAGGTTTTTAGTCTATTACGCAAAAAAACATACTTATCTTTTTGGGATCACTAATAAACCCACATCAACAAACGACTCCTGTTTTCTGGGTTTCTGGAAGAACATCGAATACCTGGGAATGGCTACGGGTCTATAGTCTTCACAAAGGAGGGGCTAAAAATCCATTCAGGGAGCGCAAATAGGTGAACGTCAGCTGGTTGCACTTCAAAAGCATTGTATTGGCCGCGATCTTTATATACAATCTAGATATGTTTTGAGGAAATCCTATGCGGAACCATCAATTGGCGCTTAAGAATATTCTGGGGGTGCTAGGGTTGCTCTCCACCATGGTGTGGACTGCGCCGGCGGAATATGCTTGGGAATCTCCCACCAACAAGATCGTTGTTCTTGCCGTGAATGCCCATCCGGATGATGAAGGGATCTTCTTTGGCGGTTCGCTTCCTTACTACAGTTCCGTCCTGCAACTACCCACTGTAATTCTATCCATGACCAGTGGTGATGCAAACCCATACAATCTGGAGAAACGAGAAAATGAGTTGCGGGACGCTGCCTGGACCTATGGTGTGCGCTATGAGCCGTTGTTTCCCCGTTTTCGCGACGTGTATTTTACCAGCTCCAACCCAAATCCATACGCGAATACCATCGATGCGACTTGGGATTACTGGGCTGACGGGATTTTGCAGGGGGATGGCAGCGATGTCGAAGCTGGTAAGCTCAAGGCCATCAATTATGTCGCCGAACAGATCCGGCGTTATCGGCCGGAAGTGATTATCACCCATGATTTGAATGGTGAATATGGCCACGACAATCACAAGGCCACTGCCATTGTGGTCACGAACGCCTTTTTTGTGGCAGCGGATGCAGGTGCTACGGCCACCAACCTTGTCGGTTTGGCTCCCTGGCAGTCCAAGAAGCTCTATCTTCACCTATACGGAAGCAATAAGCTTTTCCACAGTTTCTTCGAGCTGCCATTTGCCGCCTTGAGCAACCAGACCTGCCGCCAAGTGGGCGATGCGGGCGTGGATGCCCATGTTTCGCAAGGTCCGCCGGATGTTTCGAGCGCGTATCGTTCGGATGAGAACTATGATGAATATGATTCGGAATGGTGGGGGCTGTATGCCTCGACCGTCGGCCCCGACCCCGTATTGACCAATGATGTGGTGGTGAGCGGATATACAGTTCCGGCCGGCTCAAGCGCAGGAAATTTTCTCGCAAACCTTGCCATTACGAATGAAGTCAACGATCCCCCGGCATTTATGTCGGATCCCCTTGAGTTGCCGCTAGCGTTGGCGGGCGAGAGCTACTCAGGACAGAGCCTGATGCAGTGGGTTACCGATCCGGATTTTGCCTGGGACGAAGATTCTTTGATGTTCGAGGTAAACTCCGGGCCTGCCTGGCTGATGGTGTCTTCCAATGGGGTGTTAAGTGGATACCCTTCCGCATCGGACATTGGAACCAACCTGTTCGAAGTAACCGTCACAGATTCCGGAGGGCTCCAAGACCAAACAACAGTGGCGCTCAAGGTGGTTCATGGCATACCCCAAGTGGCCGATCTTGTGGGATGGTGGAAATTTGATGAAACAAATGGATGGATAGTTGCCGATAGTGCTTATCCGGCCAATAACGGGAGTGTTGTTGGTGCTCCAGCGATGAACCAATCTGGAGCCACCACGGCGACCGCAACTTCCATGCGCTTCGAAGGCACAACCTCCGCAGTAAGTGTTGCCTACGCCCCCGAATTGAATACGACCAACTTCACGGCGATGCTTTGGGGTAAAGTTATTTCCGGGGAAGGAGCCGTACGAACGTTGCTAAGCAATCGGTCGCGCGAGAATGACACCGGATACGTGTTTTATGCCTACAGTGATGATGCGTGGCGGTTCTATATTGGGAGCGGTAGCTCCTGGGTAATCCTGCACGGCGGACCGTTGATCACAAACAAGTGGATACATCTGGCGGCTTCCTATGACGGTACAACAGCTCGCTTCTATACCAACGGCGTGCTGGCAGATTCTTCCTCGGTTTCTTTTATGGAAAACTCGCTGTATCCAATGAGCATCGGTTCTCGTGGTGGATCTACTGGTAAAGATTGGTTTCCTGGCTTCGTGGATGATGTACGCATCTACAGAACGGCTCTAACTGCCAATCAGATTGCAGGGGTGTATTCGAACCAGCCACCTGAATTCCAGCAAAACCCCATTTCCATACCATCCACTTTTGCGGGTACCCTGCTTTCGGAGCAAGGGCCCGGGGAATCGGCCGTGGATCCGGAAGATGCCTTGCTCGGGTTTGGGGTGCTGAGCGGTCCGGCCTGGCTCGGAATAGACA
>JBNKSB010000179.1:0-3117 GCA_050297095.1 Pontiella sp.
GACGATCTGGAAATCAGCGGTGTGGTGTTTGTAGACAACGAACCCGGCGAACCTGGCTTCATCGAAGAGGATAACGCCGCCACGATTGAACAGTTCGGCAAGGTTCCGATCCTTGGAACCATCCCCTATTGCGCCCAATTAACCGATCCCAATCCCCGCTATGCCGATCTCCCCATTCCCGTCGCGGCGGCAATCGAAAAGATCGTGAACCAGCTGGCCATCTAGCCAAGAAAAACCCGACTATCCCTTGCATTGCCTCCGCATGTCTGCTTGTTTGTTTCCTCTTACAAGCAAAACAAAATACATCCCAGCAGTTCCACATCGGAACATGAGGGATGCCAAATTCCGGACCGTAACACGACTGTTTAGCGCCGGACCGCAAGTAGACATAACCGCAATAACGAGAGAGGCGTTTTGCGACATACAACTGAAGTTACCATACAGACACCCGAATCAACCGACGGCTTTGAACTAAACCGTCTAATCAAAAAAAGCCCCCCCCTGGATCCCAATTCGGTGTACTGCAATTTGTTGCAGTGCACCCATTTTCAGGACACCTGTATCTGCGCGAAGTCCGATGGAAAGCTGATCGGCTTTGTATCCGGGTACCTCCTTCCTGCCAAGCCGAACACACTGTTTGTCTGGCAGGTGGTTGTTGCCGAAGCGGGACGCGGCCAGGGCCTGGCCAGCCGCATGTTGCAGGCTTTGCTGAAGCAACCGGCCTGCAAACAGGTTGAGTTTATCGAAACCACCATCACGCCGGACAACGCGGCCTCGCAGGCCCTTTTCCGGCGATTGGCTGAAACGTTGTCGACCCACGCCAAAATCCTGCCCGGCTTTGATAAAGAGCAGCACTTTGCCGGCCAGCACGAGTCGGAGGAACTCTGGCGTATCGGCCCCATCCCTAAAAAATAAACGAGGTAATACCTATGAAAATATTTGAAGAAATTGAATCCGAAGTACAGAGCTACGCCCGCAACTTCCCGCGCATCTTTGACCGGGCGCTGGGCGAACACGTCTACGACGAAGAAGGCAATGAATACCTGGATTTTCTGGCCGGAGCGGGATCACTGAACTATGGCCACAACAACCCGGTCTTTAAGGAAAAGTTGATCGAATATATCCAGCACGATGGCATTTCCCACAGTCTGGACCTGCACACGGAAGCCAAGCGCATGTTCCTGGAAACGCTTCAGGAAAAGATTCTCCTTCCGCGCGGGTTGGACTATATGGTGATGTTTACCGGACCGACCGGAACCAATGCTGTTGAGGCAGCCCTCAAGGCGGCGCGCAACTATACCGGGCGCTCCAACATCATCACCTTCACCAACGGCTTCCATGGTGTTACCATGGGCGCGCTGGCCTGCACGGGCAACTCGCACCACCGCGGTGCAGCTGGCGTGACGCTCTCAGGAACGACCCGCATGCCCTATGATGGCTACATGGGTGACGAGGTGGATACTATCGAATATCTCGACAAGGTGCTTTCGGACTCCAGCAGCGGCGTGGACAAGCCGGCGGCGGCCATTGTCGAATGTATTCAGGGCGAAGGCGGCATCAATGCGTGCAGCATGGAGTGGCTTAAAAGCCTTCAGGAAGTCTGCCATAAACATGATATGCTGCTGATTGTTGATGATATTCAGGCCGGCAACGGGCGCTCCGGAAACTTTTTCAGCTTTGAACCGGCGGGCATCACGCCGGACATTGTAACCCTGTCCAAATCACTCAGCGGGTATGGACTGCCCTTTGCTGTGGTTCTGATCAAGCCGGAATTCGACCAGTGGAAACCCGGCGAACACAACGGCACCTTCCGCGGCAACAACATGGCCTTTGTTACAGCCAAGGCCGCCATCGATACCTACTGGAGCGACGACACCTTTGAGAAGGAAGTCCGCCGCAAGGGCAAGTACATTGCAGACCGGCTCAACAGCATCGTGGAAAAATACGGCGAAGGCAACTTTACCACCCGTGGTCGCGGCATGTTCCAGGGCATCAACTGCGTCAACGGCGAAATTGCCAGCATGATCACCCGGACCGCCTACCACAAAGGCATGATCATTGAAACCAGCGGAGCGGATGACCAGGTAATCAAGCTGCTCTGCCCGTTGATCATCTCCGATGAAAACCTCAAGCGCGGCATCGATATTCTCGAAGCGTCGATCAAGGAAATCTGCGCCAAAGTGGATGTCCCTGAAGAATCGGATTACTTCGACGACGTTACTGTCAGCGCCGACCAGGACGACACCAACAAGGATTAATCATGATTGTACGAACACTCCAAGAGGCCGAAAAAGGCAACCGCAAGATCGTCTCTCCGGACGGCAACTGGGACAGTACCCGCCTGTTGCTGAAGGAGGATGGCATGGGCTACTCCTTCCATATTACAACCATCTACAAAGGCGCCGATTTCATGCTGCACTACAAGCGGCATCTGGAAACGGTCTACTGCATCTCTGGACGCGGCGAGGTGGAAACCCTGGCCGACGGAAAGAAATATGCGATTGAACCGGGCACCGTCTACATCCTTAACGAGAACGACAAGCACATGTTACGCGCGTTCGAGGAAATGAAGGTG
The DNA here is from genome assembly GCA_050297095.1 of Pontiella sp. Classification (GTDB taxonomy): domain Bacteria; phylum Verrucomicrobiota; class Kiritimatiellia; order Kiritimatiellales; family Pontiellaceae; genus Pontiella. The sequence goes on from JBNKSB010000179.1 coordinate 2,576, forward strand.
GCCTGCGTATTCAATCCGCCACTGCACGGCAAGGAAGTACACAATCCGGACGGGTCGTATAACCTCGAAGCGGAACCCATCGAGGCTTAAGCGACCGCCCAGGAGCAACATCCATGATCACCATTAGCTTTGTGCTTTGCCTGCTGGCATTTGCCGCGATCGGCGGAGCCTCCATGCGGCACAGCAAGAAGACCACCGACGATTATCTGATGGCCGGCAACACGATCACCCCCTGGCTGGCCGGGCTATCCGCCGTCGCGACCAACAATAGCGGCTTTATGTTCATTGGCATGATCGGCTACACCTATGCCTACGGACTGGAGTCGGTCTGGCTCATGGTTGGATGGATCGTGGGGGATTTGATGATGTCCCTGCTAACGGTACGCAAGATTAAGGCGCGTACCGAACAGTTCAAATTCAACTCATACGGAAGCCTGCTGGCCAACTGGTTTGGCGACCGCAACCGCATCACGCGCACACTGGCCAGCATTCTCATTGTCGTCTTTCTCGGCATCTATGCCGCTGCCCAGTTGAAGGCGGGC
>JBNKSB010000180.1:0-3166 GCA_050297095.1 Pontiella sp.
CATGTCCACCACGGGTTGGGTGACCAATATTGAGCGTGGCCCTGGCCGTCACGGCATTTCCAATGCCTTCTTCCTCTATATTCTTGATCCCGATGGTCACCGTATTGAGATCTACTGTTCGGATTATCAGACGGTTGACCCCGATCTGGAGCCGATCAAGTGGGATTTGAAAGACCCGCAGCGCCAGACCCTTTGGGGCGCGCCCGCACCGCGTTCGTGGTTTGAACATGGCAGCCATTTCGCCGGTGTTCCAACCCGCGAACCGGAGTTGAAGGCGCAGCCGATCATCGCGCCTTGATAGCACGTCGCAAATCGCCGAAAACCTGCTGGCCGGTTCAATCCGGCCAATAGACTGTTTGAAGGCGTGGGAGTAAGAAGTGACGCAGGAAAACGAAGATCGTTCAAAGAGCAATTACTTCAGTCCGAAGGTTTGCGAAAAGCTGAAATATTACGTCTATCGCCTTATTGATCCTCGAAATGGCGAAACATTTTATGTTGGGAAAGGAACCAGAAACAGGCTTTTCGAACACGCTGCAGGAAAGTTGGAGGTCGCAGAAGAGGCAGACGAGCCGTCTTCGATCAAACTTCAACGAATAAGGGACATACAGCTTGCCGGAATGGAGGTGCAACACATCGTTCACAGGCATGGCATGGATCCAAAAACAGCGTTAGAAGTTGAAGCTGCGCTCATCGATGCATACCCCGGCCTAACAAACGTTGCAGGTGGACACCACAATCTAGATCGCGGTGTAATGCATGCAGAGACCATAATCGAAAAGTTTGAAGCACCCATAGCTGTGATTGATGATCCGGCTATCATTATCAAAATCAATCGTTCTGCAAGGTCGCTAAATACCTATGATGCCACCAGAATTTGTTGGGCGGTTAGCCCCTCGCGGGCAAAAGAAGCGCAATATGTGCTGGCGGTTCATAATGGCCTCATCGTCGATGTTTTTGAACCAGAAGACTGGCTACTCGCAACGGATGAAGATTTTCGTGGTTTCGACCTACCAAGCAAAACAGAATATGACAGTGGTGAAAAAAGGAAACGTTATGCATTTTATGGGCCGCAGGCCTCTGAGCGCATTTTAAAAAAGTATGTTCGCCACAGGATACCCCAAGAGTATCGCAAAAAAGGGCAAGCTGGCCCTTTTCTGTACTGTAATTGTTAGTCGCGGTTTTGGAGTGGCGTATTACCCTCCTTCGACAAGGAACTAGGGAACACCATGGACGGAAACGACTTTTCAAACTGGTCACATAAGGCCGCCGAGTGGGGCGCAAATTACCGCGCCACACTTCGCGACCGTCCCGTCCGTGCCCAAACCGCTCCCGGCGAAATCGCTACCCAAATTCCCGCGCATCCGCCTGCCAGTGGCGAGCCGATGGACAACATTTTCGCGGATTTCGAAAATGTCATCATGCCCGGCATGACCCATTGGCAGCATCCGAATTTCTTTGCCTATTTTCCAGCCAACGCCGCGCCCGTATCGGTGATTGCCGAATATCTGGTCTCCGCCATCGGCGCGCAATGTATGCTCTGGCAAACGTCGCCAGCGGCCACCGAGCTTGAAACAAAAGTGCTCGACTGGCTGCGCCAGGCCGTCGGTCTGCCGGAGGGGTTTGCCGGTGTTATCCAGGATTCGGCCTCCTCTGCTACACTCGCCGCCATTCTCGTCATGCGTGAGCGCGCGCTTGATTGGGCGGGCAATAAAGAGGGCCTTGCGGCCAACAAACAACTCCGCGTCTATGCCTCCGAGCAGGTCCACACCTCCATCGACCGCGCCATCTGGATTTCCGGCATTGGCGAAGACAATCTGGTGCGTATCCCCACTACCGGACCGCTCAAAAGCATGGATGCCGAAGCGCTGGAAGCGACCATCCTGCGCGACAAGGAGGCAGGCTTCATCCCTGCAGGTGTGATCGCCTGCACCGGCGGCACCAGCGCGGGTGCTTGCGATGATATTGCAGCCGTGGTGCAGGTTGCCCACAAACACGGCCTCTACGTCCATGTCGACGCCGCATGGGCTGGCTCCGCCATGATCTGCGAAGAGTTCCGTTACCTCTGGTCCGGCATTGAAGAGGCAGACTCCATCGTCTTCAACCCGCATAAATGGCTCGGCGCGCAATTCGATTGCTCCGCCCATTTCATCCGCGAGCCCGAAATCCTCGTCAAAACACTTGCTATCCAGCCGGAATATCTCAAGACCCACGGCAAGGACGGCATTATCAATTATTCCGAATGGTCCGTGCCACTCGGGCGTCGTTTCCGCGCGCTCAAACTCTGGTTCCTCATCCGCTATTATGGGCTGGATGGCCTCAAGGCGATGATCCGCAACCACGTCGCTTGGAGCCAAAAACTCGCTGAACGCCTGCGCCAAACTCCGGGCTTTGAAATCGTCACCGAGCCGGTGCTCTCGCTCTTCTCATTCCGCCATCTGGACGGCAAAGATCCCGACGCGCACAATCTAGCACTCGTGAATGCCATCAATGATGATGGCCGCATTTATCTCACCCAGACCCGTGTTGATGACAGGGTCGCAATCCGCTTTCAGGCGGGCCAATTTGAAATGACCGAAGCTGATGCCGACGCTGCCTATCAAGTGATCATCGATGTTGCTTCGCGGTTCTAACGGAGGTTTTCATGTCCTTACCACGCTTTATCAGCTTCACCACGGGCGGGCGCGCCGCCTACGGCCTTTTGACGGAAGATGGCAAGGGCGTTGTTGACCTTTCCGCCCGCTACGGCGAAGTCTGGCCCACCCTTTCCGACGTGGTGGAAAAGGGCGCTTTGGAAAAACTGACTGCGGAATTTGAAGGCCACAAGGCGGATTTTCCGGTGGAAGACATCGTTTACGAAATCCCGTTGCCGGAGCCAGAAAAAATCTTCTGCGTCGGCGTGAATTTCCCCGACCGCAACGAAGAATATAAGGACGGCAAGGAAGCCCCTCCGAACCCTTCGCTCTTCATCCGCTTTCCGCGCTCTTTCACGGGCCACAACCAGCCGCTGATCCGCCCACCGGAGAGCGAGCAGTTGGATTACGAAGGCGAAGTCGTTATCGTCATCGGCAAGGAAGGCCGCCGCATTTCTCAGGAAAATGCGCTCGACCATATCGCCGCGCTGTCGCTTTGCAACGAAGGCACAATCCGCGATTGGGTGCGCCATGCC
>JBNKSB010000181.1:0-10941 GCA_050297095.1 Pontiella sp.
CGTCCAAAGTTCGCTGTTGCGCTGGGTGGAAAAAGCATCGAGAAAGACCAGATCGTAGGTGCTGGGCTGAAGTTTGGTGATGGTGTAGCGCGCATCGCCCCAGAGGATCATTGCCGATTGCCACTTCTCTTCGATTCGTTGCTTTCCATCAGGAAAGCCTCGCTTCGCGTGCCGGTTGCTGATTTCCGATTGGCCATACAGATAAAGTTCCGAGAGGGTTTTGCTCCAGTCGAAGGTGTCCGATTCCAACGTCTGGATATTTTTGGCGGCGGCTCCCACCACGCGCCGATCCATTTCGAGAGCGGTGATTGACAGTGATGGAGGGACGACGTCCTCGTCGTCCGAGGACAGCGAGGACGCTGTCGCTCCGCTTTTTCTCCCTTCTCCCGTAAGGTTCATCGCACAAAGGCTATTGTAGCCCAAGCCAAAGCAAACGTCCAAAAGGCTTACGTTGCCTTGCGCCAACCGCTCCTTGAGCTGGCTCGGTACGATATATTTTTCCTCGGCCTCCAATCGCGCGCCGGCGGGCGTGTGGTAGTGCTCCTTGTAGTCCTCGTTCCAGAAGGTGATTGATCCGTCCTCGGTTTCGACGGTTTTCAAAACACTCCCGATCTCCGATTCACCCCTTCGCCCACTTGCAAACAAATCGCCCTGTCTCCATTCCCGGCAAGTCATCTGCTGAATGACGTAATCCTTGAACTGGCCTTTGGCCATGTGCCATATCGGAGCGATGAGTTCTTCGTCGAGTGTGTCGGTAGTCAATCGCATGATGGGGATGTCTGGCGGCATGCGACGGATAAAGTCCATCAGGTGTTCGGCAAAGTCATATTCCATCAGCACAGGCAGGGGCGTTAGCGCGTGTTCCAGTGCGAGCGTGGTTCCCTTTTCAATGTGCAGGTTGTGGATCTTTACCGCGTCGATCGGCAGTGCGCCCAGCGTGTCGGCCGTTTTTTGGAAATCCTCCGCCGTTTCCCCCGGCAGACCGAGGATGGCATGAACGGCGACTTTGATTCCGAGTTCATGGAGTTTTTTGATCGCTCGTTCGCTCGAGGCCCAATCGTGCCCACGATTGACCCGTTCCAGGGTCCGATCGTGAACGGTCTGCACCCCCAGCTCGACCCATACCTCGATATGCTTGTTGAGCTCGACCAGAAAGTCGTAGGCCTGCGGGGTCAGGCAATCAGGGCGGGTTCCGATGCTCACCGCCGTAAAGTCGAAGGCATCGAGCAACTCCAGATACTTCGGCTGCTGACGCTCGCCGAAGGTGGCGGAAAACGCCTGTATATAGGCCATGAACTTCTTGGCGCCATAGCGGTCGCGTGCAAAACGAATCGCCTCACGCATTTGCTCCTCCACCGACTCCGCACCGATCGTCTGCACCGCCGCCGAACCGCGCACATTGCAGAAGGTACAACCGCCGGAGCCGTCGAATTCGCGATTCGGGCAGCCGAGGTTAAAATCGATCGGAATGCGAAAGAGCGGTTCGCCATACCGTTCTTTCATGTAGTCCTTGTATTGGAGGTAGGGGGAATTCATCGCGGCAATGTGCCGAAGTCCGCCGCATCGATCAATTCCCAATAACCGCCGAAAAGGAGCATCTGCGAATAGATCTGCGTATTTATTGGGTTCCTCGTTGATTTTTATGGCGACGAATGCAGGAAAAACAACGAATACGCGGCCTGTCGGAGAAGAAAATCAGAACTTTCTGGCCCAGGTGAGTAGGCCTTGCATGATCATCTCTACGGAGATGGTGCCGACAAACAGGGCTGTAATTCGACCCGCCACTTCGATGTATTTCTGCACCAGCCGCTCGCGCCGCGGCAGGACGAAGTCGTGCAGTACTTTCAGCAGGATCATGATCAGGATGGAGGCACAGACGGCGAAGACGACCGCCGCGCATGCGATTTCCGGACTGCTGCGTTTGCCCATGATCACGCTGGCGCTGATGGTTCCCGGACCAATGAGCCCCGGCATCGCGATCGCCCCGGTTAGGTGTTCCGACTCGCCCCGCAGAATTTCGATCGCCGTTGGCCCCCGGAATACAAACTGCACCCCGATCAGCAGGAACACCACGCCGCCGAAAATCTGGAACGAAGCAAACTCGGCCCGGACGAGATCGGAAAAGATGGCATCGCCCAACACCGCAAAGATGCAGAATACCCCGGTTGCGATCATGCCGGCCCCGACCATGACGCGCGCGAATTGCCTCCGGTCGAGCTTTTGAACCACGTCGATCAGATAGATGATCACCAGGAATGGATTGAGCAGCACGAGTAGCAGGGCGGAAGATTTCAGCAGTTCAGTCATGGTCTTCGTCTCGGGGTTTCCGGTTGCGACCCAACCGTTGTAGCGCCATCCTGCCATCGATGCAAGGAAGCATCGGGCGGTTTCCTGCTCGCAAGCGTAGAATTTCGGGGACTGGTCTCAGGATTTAATTTTGATAACGAACCCAGAGGGTATAGGGCGGGAAGGTCAGGCCTACGACCGTTCCCTCCCTACAATCATCGGTCAAACAGAAGTCGCTGGCCGCGGATGCCATCGCAGACCTCGCCGTTGAAGTAAGCCAGTTGGCCATTGACGAGGGTGGCGGCGATGGAGGATTGAAAGGTGGTTCCTTCAAAGGGCGACCATCCGCATTTGTAGAGAATGTTTTCCTTAGATACGGTGTGCGGGCTTTCCGTATCAATCAATACAAGGTCAGCCCAATAGCCTTCGCGGATGAAGCCGCGGTCTTCGATTTGGAAGATGCTCGCCGGGTTGTGGGCGGTTTTTTCTGCGACTACTTCAATCGGCAGGTATTCGAGGGCGGACACAAGTGCACTTTGGATGACCGGCATGCCGGAGGGCGCGGATCCATATGGATTCTGCTTTTCCTTCCACAGATGAGGCGCGTGATCGGTGCCTATGGTGTCGATCACGTGATCGAGCAGTGCCTGCCGAAGAGCAACTCGGTCGGAGGTTTTTTTGATCGAGGGGTTGCATTTGATCAACGCTGCTTTGGTTGCGTAATCCTCGTCCGAAAACCACAGGTGATGGGGACACGCCTCGGCGGTGATCTTCTTTCCTCCGACATTACCGGCCTTGAACAGTTCCAATTCCTTTGCCGTGGTCAGGTGCAGGACGTGAATCTGTGATCCATATTTTGTGGCCAACTCCACGGCGAGCGATGTGGACTGGTAGCAGGCGGCTTCGGAACGAATGTTGCCGTGCTCGGTAAAGGGAATGTTTTCACCATATTTTTCGCGGGCCGCCTTTTCGTTTTCGCGGATGGTATTGGTGTCCTCGCAGTGGAGGGCGATCGGCACCTTGATCCGGCTGAAAATATCCTCCAGTTGTTGCTGACGGTCGACCAACAGGTTGCCGGTGGACGCTCCCATGAACAGCTTGACGCCGCAAACGGATTTGGGATCCACGGCCAGCAACTCGTCGAGATTGCTGTTGGAGGCGCCGAGATAAAAGGAATAGTTGGCCAGGCATTTAGTGGCGGCCAACGCAAATTTTTCCTCAAGGATTTCGTTCGTTACGGCAGCCGGTTTGGTGTTGGGCATTTCCATGATGGAAGTCACACCGCCGGCGACGGCGGCGCGGCTTTCTGAATGCATGTCAGCCTTTACTTCCAACCCCGGTTCGCGAAAGTGGACATGGCAGTCGATCATTCCCGGCAGCAGAAATTTTCCGTTGGCGTCGATAACCCTGTCGGCGGGTTGGTCGGCAAGACTTGGGGCTATTTTCTCGATCCGGCCGTTTTTAATGAAGACGTCGGCCGGGGAGGTCTTTCCCTCGTTCACTACATTGGCGTTGGTGATCAGTATCGTTTGCATGCGGTGCACAATAGGTCAGCACGGAATGAAGGAAAAGCAACGAATCGGTCTTATTGCATGATTTGCCTTCAACCGGTAGAGCCTCCACTAAAGGGAGAAGCATGCACTCAGAATTAGCTCATGATCACGAGTACGAGCCAAGGTGTCAGGCAGAAGATAATAAAGAAGATCTTATAGACGCCTAAATAGCCGTAGATAGCGGTCTTGATGGCGTCTGGGGATATTCCGAACATGCTGCCGTGCATGCGTCCAATCAGATTCTTGAGCCCCATGCATAGAAATGCCTGAAGAAAAATAATGCCGGCATTGAGCACCGTCATCCACATGAAGAACTCTTTGAGTAATTCAATATTCATGTTCCACCTCCGCTGATTTAGACCTTAAACCCATGCAAACGTTGGGACTAGCTTCTGAGCAGATTGAAGCGATGCGGCTGCAGGAAACAGTCCAGAAGGGCCGGTGCGTCGGCGGACGAAACCGGGCCGGCTTCGGTGGCGGCCAATCGCCCGTAGAGCGACAACAGGCGGTCGCCATACGCCTGAACACCATAGTGATCCTGAATGTTTTTCCGGTTCATCGCGATGCATTCGGGATCAGGTTCGAGCGGGAGCGGCGGCAGGCTCGCGCGGTCGTCCGGATGCTTGGCAAGATGAGCAATGACGTTACGTTGCAGTGGCTCGTCAAGAATGCCGAAATCTACATGGCCATCGACCACCAATGCGGCTTTGGCCTGTTCCAGATATTCGGCATCCCAGGTTCTGGCATAGGAGTCGTAGGTCAGCTTCATGGCTTGTTCGAGTGATTCCATAAATTGCTTTTCGCCAGCCCATTCGAGGGGGACGGGCAGGGTGTCGTACAGGGTGGAAAGGTCCAGCCCCTGTGATTCAAAATCGGCCGTGATTTCGGGAAGTTTGCGCCCGACCAATGTCTTCCCTTCCAGCCACGGCTCAAGGAATGCCAGTCCGAATCCTTCGGCAATACTGGTCGTGATTAGCGCTTCGGCATTTTGTACCAGCTCGCCAAAGTCATGTTTGCGGCCGGCGTCGAACTCAATGGGAAGGTCCAGCTCTTTAGCAAACGTAACCCATTCGTTGTAGATGCCTTGCCATTTCGGGTTGTCGGGGGAAAGCGTGCTCTGGAAAAGATATTCTTTCGAAGCCAGCAGGCTCCATAGCAGGAATTCGCCGATGTTTTTCCGGCGAATCGCACGGGCAGGATAGACGATGGTTTTCCGGTCTGGATGCGCGGGTTTGTTTTTTTGCTGGTCGTGTTCCGTCACCGCATTGGGAAGCGTATGGACCTGCGGAAGTCCGATGCCAGAGAGGAAGGATTTGTCGCGGAAGTTGATGGGTGCATACCAGACATGGTCAGCGAGGGGATACAGCATCTTGTCGAGTTGCCCTCCAATATGCTTGCGCAGGAGCCGGTAGTTTTCCGGTCGACCGTCTTCGGCAAAGTCGTGTGGTTGGAGCAACAGGCGACATCCGGCATTCGCCAGATGCCACACCAATCGCGGAGTAAAACTGTTCTTGCCGAGCGAATGATTGTGGATGTGCCATACGTCTGGATCGCGGCCGAGCAGGCTGCGCGCCGTAAACTGCAGGTCCTTGGCGATAGTTTCAAATTCGGAACATTCGGAATCTGAATATCCGAGCGGCTCGAACGGTTCCATCAGGGGAGTGAGTGCGGCCGATGGCGCCGGTGCTTCGCCGGTCAGGATAAGCAGATCAACGCGGTCGTTAAGCGATTCAACCGCGCGCTCGATCACCCGCGTCACGCCCCCCGGGCGCAGGTGGTAGTGGATGATGACAACTGCCAGTTTGCGGGCCATTACTTGATGCCAAACTTTTCCCTGTATTCTGGAAGCTCGATCATGGGCGGCCGTTCCTCTTCGACAATTTCAAACATGACCTGCTCGAAGGTTTCCTCCTTGGCCTGGAACTGGCGCAGGAACGTACTGAGTTCGGGCAATTCTCCGATGACTCCCAAGGCTTCTGCCCGGAACAGGAAGGCTCGAAGGATGCCGAAGGCCATCTTGCCAAGGTCGCGCGTTTCCTGGTTGCGGTGAACGCGCTGGTCGAGATCGACCTGGGCGATCGCTTCCATGCCCCATTTTTCGTAGACGTCGATGAGGTGCGAGGTTTCGACCCCGTAGCCGATCGGAAAGGGGATTTTTTCGAGCACTTCGCGCCGGACGGCATATTCACCGGAGAGCGGCTGGATGAGCCCGGTCAGGTCGGGGAAGAAGAGCGAGAACAGCGGTCGCGTCAGGATTTCCGTTACACGGCCGCCGCCGGAGGGGCGAACCCCCTGCGAGAAGGCGAGCGGTCGATCGTAGAATGCCTTTACGTAATGAACCTCCGGCCGATAGATCAATGGAGCAACAAGTCCGTACACAAACCTGGGATGGATGTTTTTAATGTCGGCATCGACGTAGACAATGATGTCACCGGTCAATTCGTATACCGCCTTCCACAGGTTTTCACCCTTGCCCTTTTTTTCGCCATACTGGGGGAGGATCTCGGAGGAAAGGTAGACGTCCGCCCCGAAGGTCGATGCGATTTCCCGTGTGGTATCGGAAGAGCCGGAGTCGATCACTGCAATTTCGTCGAGCAGGGGATAACGGTCCATCAGCTCCGACTTGAACATGACGATCTCCTTGCCGATCGTCTTTTCCTCATTGAGGGTGGGGAGGCAGAGGGAAATCTTGAGGTTTCTCTTTTCCTTTTCCTTCACCAGTTTCTTCAGGTCCCAGAACTGGGAATGGTGCATGGTGTTGTTCTTGATCCAATCATTCAGGTTCATTGCAAAATCCTCCATCAATGGCCAGCAGGACGGCAAGCAACTGGGCCAGTCCGGTGTAGATCGGTTTAATTCGGATCGTTTCATTCAAGTCGTGCAGATTGATCGCCTCGGTAATGCCCAGGGTGACAGACGGCAGGCCGCGGCTGATCAGTTCCGACACCTCCGACATGCTCGGGCGAATCGTGGGTTTGAGCTCCAATCCCTCCATGATATTCCGGCAGTTCTTTACCAGAGGATGTCCGATATTGATGCCGCCCGGCTCCCGTCGAGAAACCACGGTAAACTCAAAGTCGGCCTTGTGGGTGGCCGTGGCGTGGGCAATGATCTCTTCCACCTTCTCGCGGATGGTTTCCACCATCTCCGCGCTTTCGCTGCGCACCTCGAACCGAAGGCTGGATTTGGTGGCCATGACGTTGTAGCTCTTTCCGCCGCGGACGGCGCCCAGCACGATAGTCGTACGCGGACGGCGGGGGATCGGGATTTCCAGAATCCGGTTGATGACGTCGTTGATGGCGATGATAGCGCTGTGCTGGCCGGCCATTTTCCAATCGAGCTCTTCGGGGATGCTGCAGGAGATATGACCGCGGAACATGCCTTCGGCACTATAGCTGAGGCGACCCAACTGAGCGCCTTCCACACAGATCCCGGCATCGAACGGGATCGTGTTGTTCTCCATGAAGAAGCGTAAGCCGTCCAGGTTGCCGCGCCCGAGCCCCTTGGTGCTGCTTAAGAGCACAAGGTTGGAATTAAACTCAAGGCCCAGACGTTCGATGATGTCGGGAAGTGTGGCCAAAACAGCCATGCCCAGACTGTTGTCGGCCACGCCGGGGCCGATGATTTCATCGGAGAGCACCGAAAGTGCGTGGTCGGCTTTTTCGGTATAGACCGAATCGGCGTGTGCGACCAGCAGGATGTTTCGCTTGGGATTCTTTCCGCGGATAATGCCGACGCCGTTGCCGGCTTCGTCGGTGGATACGTGTTCAAGCTCGCATTCGACCAGTCGCTGGAGGAAGAGCTTGATGCGCGCATCTTCTTCAAACGTGGGCGAGGGGATCTCGCCGAGCATGATCAGGTTGGTGATGAGTGTTTCCTGTATGCCCAACAGTTCCGTTGACAGGTCTGGCAACAGGGCCAGAATCTCACCGATGTCCTTGAAATTTGTTTTCATAAAACCCTCGGTTGTTTTGCTTCGCCGAAACACTAGCAGAGCCGAGAGGGATGGCAAACGCCCTTGCGATTAAAGTTGTGTGTGGTATTGCTCGGCAAAAAGGCTTCACATGGTCGAGGTGCCCGCTATGCTTTCCAGTATGACAACGAGGCGTACATGAGCGAAAATATCGGATTTGTTTCAACGCGTTTTGCCGGCACCGACGGGGTTTCGCTGGAGAGTGCGAAATGGGCCAAGGTCCTCTGGGATTACGAACACCATAGTTTCTGGTATGCCGGCCGGCTGGATCGCGCGGCAGAAGTGAGCTACTGTGTTCCCGAAGCCCATTTCGAACATCCGGAAAACGTCTGGCTTAACGAGCGGATTTGGGGAAAGTCCTGCCGCGACCCCATCATCAGTCGCCGTATTCGCGATATCGCCGAGTATCTGAAGACGACGCTGTATGAATTCGTCAACCGTTTTGATCTGCAGATACTGGTCTTCCAGAATGCGCTTACCATTCCCATGCATGTTCCGCTTGGCGTGGCCATCACCGAGTTTCTGGCGGAGACCCGCATGCCGGCGATTGCCCACCATCATGACTTTTACTGGGAACGCGTCCGTTTTTCCGTCAATGCCGTCCCGGACTACCTGGATCTGGCGTTTCCGCCCCGCGACGACCTGCTGCAGCATGTTGTGATCAATCAGGCGGCGCGCGAGGAATTGTCCTGGCGCAAGGGGTTGTCCTCGGAACTGATTCCCAATGTGTTTGATTTTGAGACGCCGGCGCCGCAGCCGGATCAATACACGAAAGACCTGCGATCCGATTTAGGATTTGCCGAAGACGATATTCTCATTCTGCAACCGACCCGCATTGTTCCGCGCAAAGGCATCGAGCACTCGATAAAACTGGTGGAACTGCTGGGGGACCCGCGCATGAAGCTGGTTATTTCGCACTCGGCTGGCGACGAAGGCTACGAGTACCAGTACATGCTGCAGGAGCTGGCATCCGACTCCGGCGTAGATCTGCGAATCATCGATGACCGGATCGGGGAGCTGCGCCAGAAAAACTCCCTCGGACAGAAAATGTATACGCTGTGGGATCTCTATCCGTTCGTGGATTTCGTGACCTATCCGAGCCTGTACGAGGGTTTTGGAAACGCCTTTCTGGAGGCGATCTACTTCAAGCTTCCGATTCTCATCAACCGCTACTCCATCTTTGCACGCGACATCGAGCCAAAGGGTTTTCGTGTGCCGCTTATGGATGGCTACCTCACGAAAAAGGTGGTCGACGATGTCCGGCGCCTGTTGAGCGATGAAGGATATCGCCGCGCCACCGTGGAGCATAACTATGCCGTCGCCTCGCGCTTTTTCAGCTATGCCGTGCTGCGGCGCAGTCTGCGCGCGCTCATCACCAACATCCGGGGACTTGAACCATGATCAAGAATCTCGACATTCACGCTTTGGAACGCATGCGGGGGCGGTTCAACCGCTTGTACGGCCCCGGCAAGGTTGATCATCTGATGGAACGCATGGTTGCTTTGGTTGGACGCTACGGCATCGGCTTGGAAGGATACAGCCGGGAGGACCGGTGGAATGAACATACGGCCGTATTAATCACCTACGGCGACATGGTGCAGCACGAAGACGAACCGCCCTTGCGGGTCCTGAAGCGTTTTGCCGACCGCTATCTGGCTGGCTCGATCAATACCATTCATGTCCTTCCGTTCTGTCCCTATTCCTCCGACGACGGATTTTCAGTGATCGATTACCGCGTTGTCGATCCCAAGCTGGGGGAATGGAAGGACATCCAGGAAATCGGCCGCGAGTTCCGACTCATGTTCGACCTCGTACTCAACCATTGTTCGCGCAAAAGCAGATGGTTCGCCGACTATGTGGGCAATATCGCACCCTACCGGGATTATTTCATTGAAACCGACCCGGCAATGGATCTTTCGACCGTGACCCGGCCACGCGCGCTGCCGTTGCTAACTCCCGTTCATACCCGGCACGGGGACGTACACCTGTGGACGACTTTCAGCGACGACCAGATGGATCTCAACTTTTCAAACCCGGATGTCCTGTTTGAGTTCCTCGACATCCTGCTGCACTACATTGCCAAGGGCGCCGGCATCATCCGTCTCGATGCCATCGCCTATCTTTGGAAACAAATCGGGACCAACTGCATCCACCTCGAACAGACCCACGAAGTGATCAAGCTGATGCGCGACCTGCTTGAAATGGTCGCTCCCGATGTGGTCCTGCTTACCGAAACCAATGTGCCGCACGAGGAAAACGTTTCATACTTTGGCAATGGCGACGAGGCGCACATGGTCTACCAATTCAGCCTGCCGCCGTTATTGCTGCACGGGCTGGTCAACGGCAATGCCTCGTACCTCACGCGCTGGGCAGCCTCGCTCGATGAACTGCCTAAAACCTGCACCTACTTCAACTTTACCGCTTCGCACGACGGTATCGGCGTTCGCCCCCTGCAGGGCATTGTTCCTGACGAAGAACTCAACAAGCTTGCCGAACACGTCAAATCGCTCGGAGGCCATGTTTCAACCAAGGCCAACAGCGATGGCACCGAAAGCCCGTATGAACTGAACATCACCTATTTCGATGCGTTGGGCGACGGCGCCGAAGACGTCTCCGACCTGCATATTGCCCGTTTTCTCTGTTCACAAACCGTGGCGATGGAACTCTGCGGTGTGCCGGCTCTCTATTTCCACAGCCTTACGGCCACGCGCAATTACACCAAGGGCGTGGAGCAAACCGGCCGGGCGCGCACCATCAATCGCCGGAAGTGGCAGGAAGAGGAATTGACAGCCGAGCTGGATAATCCGGAATCAGCGGCATCGCGCGTTTTGAAAGCATGCCTGCAACGCCTCCAGCTTCGGAGGCAGCACAAGGTGTTTCACCCGAATGGCGCACAGCAGGTGGTCAACCTTGAGCCCGAATGGTTTGTCGTCGCCCGAGAACATAAGCGGGAACGGGTTGTATGTATCAGCAACTTTACCAGCGACTACCGTGAGCTGAAAATCGACGACCGGCTCTACCGCCTAAATCGGGCTGATACCTGTTTCGATATCCTCACCGGAAACCGCTACATGGGCGACGGCAAGGTCATCGCCTTCCATCCCTACCAGACCGTCTGGCTGCAGTTTT
>JBNKSB010000182.1:0-19934 GCA_050297095.1 Pontiella sp.
TTCGGCCTCGGCGGCGTCGAGGAAGCGCAGCAGGGCTTCGGGATCGAAGATCGGCTGGGTGATGGCATATTCCGCGCCGGCGTGGATCTTGTTCAGGTAGTGCTTCAATTCGCGTTCCGGTTCGACGGCGCAGGGATTGGCGCCCACGCCGATCAGGATGCCGGTCGGCGGATTGATCGGATTGCCGCCCACGTCGCGTCCATGGTTGAGGTTGTGCACGACTTGGGTCAGGCCGACGGCATCGACATCGAAGACGGGCGTGGAATCGGGATAGTCGCCGAGCTTCGGCGGATCGCCGGTGATGATCAAATAGTTGCGCAGGCCGCCGGCATAACCACCGAGCAGGTCGGACTGCATGCCGATCAGGTTGCGGTCGCGGCAGCAGTAGTGCAGTACCGTTTCGATGCCGATTTCACGCTCGACTGCGAGCGCGGCAACCATCGGGGAGATACGCGCACTGGCGCGCGGTCCATCGGGAATGTTGATGGCGTCGATCCCCGCATCCTTGCAGACGCGGCATTTGTCGAGCATTGGCTTGAGATCGATGGAGCGGGGTGGGGTGATTTCAATGCTGGTCACCTTTTCCCCGTGTGCAAGCTTGGCGCCAAAGGCACACTTGTCAGCCATCGGCACGACTTGAACCTCCGGTAAATCCTCCTCGTAGTGACTGATGGTAACATGCTTCTTTACGCCGCTAAGTGATTTAACGGCCTTAGCCATCATGGCGATATGCTCCGGCGTCGTACCACAGCAGCCACCGACGCCGCGCACGCCGACTTGGATCATGCTCTTGGCGTATTCCGTGAAGTATTCAGGAGTCGACATGTAGATCATGCGGCCTTCGACTTCCTGGGGAACGCCGGCGTTGGCCATAACGGTGAAAGGTTTGGACGTGTGGGGCAGGGCGCGTTCGGCTACGCTGAATGCCGCCGCCGGACCAACTCCGCAGTTGATGCCGATGCCGTCCACGTTGGAATCCTGATTGAGGCCATCGACGATCTGTTCGATCTTTTCCCCGCGCCGCGTTTCGCCATCCTTGCCGACCGTAATGGAAACAAACACCGGAAGGTTGAATTCCTTGGCCACCTTGGCGGCAAGCCGGGCTTCCTTCACGTGGGTAAAAGTTTCAAGGAGGAAGAGGTCGATGCCTTCGTCGGCCAATACGGCCATGTGTTCGCGAAAAACGTCGGTAATTTCTTTGGTCATGCGGTCATCGAACAGCTGTCCGGACTGGAGGCAGGGGCCGACCGATCCGGCCACGAACACATCGTCACCGGCGACTTCACGCGCCAGTTTGACGGCAGCACGGTTGATGGCTTCGAGCTGGTCGGCAAGACCATGGGTCTGAAGCTTGATACGGTTTGCTCCGTACGAGTTGGTTTCAATTACGTCCGCACCGCCGTCGACATAGGCTTCGTGAATTCCCGAAACCAGCTTGGGATTGGTCACGCACAGGTGCTCGTAGCAGGTGTTGATGAACACCCCCTTCGAGTAAATCATCGTTCCCATCGCGCCGTCGAAGATCAGCGGATGTTCTTTCATTTGTTCGAGTATGTTTTTCATCAGTTAATCCAGTCTGGTAAGCGAACAGAATATTTGAGTGACAGAAGGATTTGTTGGAAACCATTCTGTCACAAAAACGTTTTGTCTAACAACTACGCATTGTAACCGAGGGTCGGGGCGAGCCATTTTTCAACTTCCTCGAGGGTCCATCCTTTCCGCCGGGCGTAATCGGCGGCTTGATCGCGGTTGATGCGGCCGAGCGGGAAGTAGCGCGAGTCGGGGTGCGAGAAGTAGAGGCCGGACACCGAGCTGGCCGGAATCATCGCCATGCTTTCAGTCAATTCGATGCCGGTGTTCTGCGTGGCGTCGAGCAGGTGGAAGATAGTTCGCTTTTCCGTGTGGTCGGGGCAGGCGGGATAGCCGGCCGCCGGGCGGATGCCTCGGTATTTCTCCTTGATCATTTCCAGGTAGTTCAGGTTTTCGTCCTTTCCAAATCCCCATGCGTCGCGTGTCTGTTTGTGCAGATATTCCGCAAAGGCTTCTGCCAGTCGGTCACCGAGGGCCTGGACGAGGATGCAATTGTAGTCGTCGTTTTCTTCGCGGTATTGTTGCGCGATTTCGGTTACGCGAGGGCCGGTCGTTACGGCAAAGGCACCGATATAGTCGGCCATACTCGATTCCTTCGGAGCGACAAAGTCGGCCAGCGACCGGTTGGGGGTGTCGTCCTTCTTGATCATTTGCTGCCGGAGAAAGTGGAGCGTATCCAGTTTGTTCGTCCGCGATTCGTCGGCATAAACCTCGACGCTGTCGCCGATGCGCGCTGCCGGAAAGAATGCGTGCACGCCCTTCGGCTGGAACCAGTTTTCGTCGATTGCTTTTTTCAGAAGCATCTGGGCGTCGTCAAACAGTTCGCGGGCGCGCTTGCCGGGTTCCCCGTCTTTTTCAAGGATAGAGGGATATTTGCCTTCCATTTCCCAAGTCCAGAAAAACGGCGTCCAGTCAATGTATGGAACAAGGTCTTCGACGGAAACCTCGACCGGTTTGATGCCAAGGAAATCGGGTGATGGTGGAACATAATTTTTCCAATCGAGCTGCAGTTTATTGTCGCGTGCCTGCTCGAGGGGCAGGAATTCCTTGGTTTCCTGCATGGCATGGTGTGATTCACGGATCGCGTTGTATTCGATTTTGAGGCCACGACGATAGGCGATGTCTTGACTGAGCAACGACTGAACGACGGTCACGGCGCGCGAGGCATCGAGCACGTGGACTGCCGGACCGCTATACTCCGGCACGATTTTGACGGCTGTGTGCTTCTTGCTGGTGGTCGCGCCGCCGAGTAGCAACGGAAGCTTCAACCCTTCGCGCTCCATCTCCTTGGCGACATGCACCATTTCATCGAGCGAAGGCGTGATCAGGCCGGAAAGACCAATGATGTCGGCTCCCCATTCCCGTGCTTCCTTGAGAATGGTTTCCCACGGTACCATGACGCCGATATCCTTGACCTCAAAGTTATTGCAGGCCAGTACCACGCCAACAATATTCTTGCCAATGTCGTGAACATCGCCTTTGACCGTGGCCAGCAACACCTTGCCGGCGCTGCGCCTTTCCTTTCCTTCCTTTTCGGCTTCCATGTAGGGCAAGAGGTAGGCGACCGCCTTTTTCATGACACGGGCGCTCTTGACCACCTGCGGCAGAAACATCTTGCCCGAGCCGAACAGGTCACCGACCACATCCATACCGGACATCAGCGGGCCTTCGATGACCTGGAGCGGGCGGTCGTATTTCTGCCGCGCCTCTTCGACATCGGCGTCAATGTGGTCGACGATGCCTTTGACCAGGGCGTGGGAGAGTCGTTCTTCCACGGAGCCTTCGCGCCATGCCTGGGTTTCGGCTTCCTTCTTCTTTTGGCCGCCTTCGCCTTTTATCTGCTCAGCATATTCAATGAGTTTTTCGGTGGCGTCGGCGCTGCGGTTGAGCACGACGTCCTCGACGAGGTCCATCAGTTCCTTCGGGACTTCGTCATAGACTTCCAGCATGCCGGGGTTGACGATGCCCATATTCAAGCCGGCTTCCATGCCGTGGTAGAGGAAGGCAGCGTGGATGGCTTCGCGCACGCGGTTGTTGCCGCGGAACGAGAACGATACGTTGCTGATGCCGCCGCTAACCATGGCGCCGGGCAGGTTTTCGCGGATGTATTTGGCACCTTCGAAGAAGGAGGTGCTGTTGATCCGGTGCTCCTCCATGCCCGTGCCGATGGGGAATACGTTGGGGTCGAAGATGATGTCGGTCGGATCGATGCCCAGCTCGTTGACGAGGATGTTGTAGGCGCGGGTGCAGATTTCGATGCGCCGTTCGGTGGTGTCGGCCTGGCCCTTTTCGTCGAAGGCCATGACAACCATGCCGGCCCCGTATCGCTGGATCTTGCGGGCATGTTCACGGAAAAGTTCCTCGCCTTCCTTCATACTGATGGAGTTGACGATCCCCTTGCCCTGAATGCACTTGAGGCCGGCTTCGATCACTTCCCATTTCGAAGAGTCGATCATGATTGGTACGCGCGAGATGTCGGGCTCGGAGGCGACGAGGTTGAGGAACTTGACCATCATGGCCTCGGAATCGATCAGACCTTCATCCATGTTGATGTCGATGATGTTGGCTCCCGTTTCGACCTGTTGGCGGGCAATCTGCAACGCGCCTTCGAGATCGCCTTCGCGGATGAGGCGGGCAAATCTGGGCGAGCCGGTAATGTTGGATCGTTCGCCGACCATCACGAAATTCATTTCCGGCGTGATGCGCAACGGTTCAAGACCGCTGTAGTGCGAGTATTTGGTGCGGGCCGGCGGGACGCGCGGCGGATATTTCTTCACGACCTGAGCCATGGCGCGGATGTGGTCGGGCGTGGTGCCGCAGCAGCCGCCCCAGATGTTGGCCAGTCCGTGTTGGGCAAAGTCGTCGTAGATTTTGGCCATGTCCTCGGGCTTGTCGTCGTAGCCGCCGAAGGCGTTGGGCAGGCCGGCGTTGGCGTAGATGCTGATGTAGCAGTCGGCGACTTCGGACAACTCTTCGAGGTAGGGCCGCATGTCGGTGGCACCCAGTGCACAGTTGATGCCGACGGAAATCGGGTTTGCGTGTTTGATGCTGTACCAGAAGGCGGTGGGGGTCTGGCCGGAAAGGGTACGCCCCGATTTGTCGGTGATGGTGACGGAAATCATGACCGGTAGGCGCTGGCCGGTTTTTTCGAAAACTTTTTCGATGGCGAAGAGAGCGGCCTTGGCGTTGAGGGTGTCGAAAATGGTTTCCACCAGCAGTACGTCAACTCCGCCTTCAATGAGTGCCTCTGTTTGTTCGGTGTAGGCGGCAACCAGATCGTCAAACGTCACGGCGCGGAAGCCGGGATCGTTGACATCCGGCGAGATCGATGCGGTGCGATTGGTGGGGCCGATGGAGCCGGCAACGAACAACGTGCGCGAAGGATCACCGGCCAGTACGCGGTCGACAGCTCGGCGGGCTACCTGGGCCGCTTCGATGTTGAGTTCGCGGACAAGCGGTTCGAGGCCGTAGTCGGCTTGCGAGATGGTCGTGGAACTGAAGGTGTTGGTTTCAATGATGTCCGCTCCGGCTTCTAGGAATTCGACATGAATATCCTCGATCATTTCCGGCTTCGTGATCACCAGTAGGTCGTTGTTTCCCTTGAGATCGGAAGGATGGTCGGTAAAGCGCTCGCCGCGGAAGTCGGCTTCCTCCAGCTTGTGTTTCTGGATCATGGTGCCCATGGCACCGTCGATCATTAGCATCTGCGATTTTAGAAGCTCCGCAAACTGCTGGCCGCTTTCCGTCGTGTATTTACTGTTATCATTTGTTTCGCTCATCAAAACCACCCGTTTATTTGAATGGGAAGACTAAATATCCGTTTATCCGGATATATCAATATAAAACTGGAACTAGTTGTAAAACAGGGTTTTTACCCGCTTTTCGTCCGCCTTGTAAGGAAAAACAGATCAATCGAGATCCGAACCGCGCCGCAGGCTGCGGGTTCCGTATTTTTGCTTGATGGAATCGGCCGTATGGCTGAGGCGCTTGCGCTTGTCATGGCGTGCGGTATCGGGTGGTTCGAACAGGTTGAGTTGATTGGTTTGCGGTTGGTCGGAGGTGCGCAGTCCGCTCACGCCGAATCCAATAAGACGAACCGGCCGGTTTTGTAGATGGAGTTCCAACAATTCCATCCCGATTTCGCGTAGGCTGGTATCGTCATCGCAAGGTTGTGTCAGTCGGGTTTGGCGGGTGATGGTTGAAAAGTCGTTCCATCGTAGTTTTAAATGCACGGTGCCCGCATAAAAGCCGGCCTTCCTCAGCCGGCAACCGACCTTATCGATCAATCGCTTGTAGGCCGCTTCAATTTGGGCGCGGTCGGTGACATCCTCCTTGAAGGTGGTTTCGTTGGAGATACTTTTTTCATCGCCCCCCAAATCGATGCCCCGGTCGTCAATTCCTCTTGCGAGGCGAGTAAATACGATGGCGGCATGCGGGCCGATGGCGCGTTCAAGAACTTTTAAATCGCAATTCTGGAGCCCTCCGATGGTTTTAAGTCCGAGGGACATAAATTTCTTCTGTGTTACTTTTCCGACGCCCCACATGCGGGTAATGGGGAGTGGTGCAAGGAACCGCTCGATTGCTTTCTGCTCGAAAGGCACGAGGGTAAGGCCGTCGGGCTTGTTCATGTCGGACGCGATTTTTGACAGAAACATGTTTGGGGCGACTCCGACGGAGGCGGTAAGACCGGTCTGCGTGCGGATGTCGTGCCGGATCTTTTCCGCGATGGCTTTACCCTCGCCAAACAACCGTTGTGCACCGGTGACATCGAGGAAGGCCTCGTCGATGGACAAGGGTTGCACGAGCGGGGTGTATGATTCGAAGATGCGCATGATTTGCCGAGACACCTCCTTGTAGCGGGCCATGTTGACCGGGAGGAACACGGCGTGCGGGCATTTTTGGTGGGCAGTGCGCGAGGGCATGGCGGAATGAATGCCGAATGTACGGGCTTCGTACGAAGCTGCCGAAACCACACCGCGCTGATCGGGTGGCGCTCCGACAACCACCGGCTTGCCGTTGAGTTCCGGATGGTCAAGTTGCTCCACCGACGCGAAGAAAGCGTCCATGTCTACATGAAGAAAGATGGATTGTGTTTGCGGCACCGGAAATCTACGTACGGGTTAAGGCTTTTCATTGAGCGATAATCAACTAAACTTTCACCTACCAACATAAAATACACGGTTGCCGTCATGGAAGAGAAAAGCAGTACACACGAACATCGGAAGGACTCGAAGGATATCGTCCTTGATCTTAACTTTGTACCTCAATGGGCTCGCAAGCCTCCCGGAAAGAGCCACTATACGCGGAATGATTATTCCGAAAAGGAACGCCCGAGGCGCGAAGGACGCAGGCCACACCGCAGGGGAGAGCGACGCGATGACGATCGCTCCCGACATCCTCGCAGGGAAGTTTCAGATCGGCGTGAGCCCTCACCCCCCCGCCGGGAGCCTATCCGCGAATTGCCTGTGGCCGTCTCTTTTCTTCCCGAGCAGAAACGCCTCGCTTCGCTGGTTCGGCAGATTCACCATTCCCGGCGAGCCTATCCACTGATGGATCTGGCCAACCTGCTGATCCACGATTCCGAAGGCTATTTGGTAAAGGTGGAGATTGAGAACGGGGCAGAGAATATCGAATTGTTTCAATGCAAACGGTGCAAGGCGATTGCTTCTGCCGAAGAAATGATGCGCCAACATGTCATGTCGAAGCACTTGGCCGACTTCTACAATGTGGAGGAGGTTGAAACCGAACCTCCATCCGGTCATTTTCCGGGCGTGGCTCGTTGTACCAAGACGGGCATTCTGTTGGGTCCTCCGAATCACCATAGCTATGCCGAAAAGCTCAATGAGGTTCACCAGAGCCGCTTTCCCCATCTTTCGCTTGATGAATACAAGCGCTACGTTGAGGTCGTGAAAGACGATGCCCTTGTGGAGCAGTGGAGGGAAGAAAGCCGCAAGCAGACGCTCTATCGCTCCAAGTCGGATCCCGAGGCCGAGCCGCTGGACCTGCGCAAGGCGGAAGTGGCTTTTGCGAAGGAGTTGCCTGATCTGTACGAACCCGTTCATCGCGCTGTTTTTCCGGCGAAGGTGGCACAAAATCTGGAGGATCGCGATTTAGTGCATGCCATCCAGCAGGTTTGGTCGAAGGAAAGCCGCTTTCCCCTGACGATGTCGTTTGCGATGCGCGCGGCCTTCAGGCACATGCATCTACACTTGTTCAAGGCTGGAAAGGTCAACTTTGTCACGCATGTGAAGCCCCATCCCGTTAGTCCGGCTGACACGGTGGAGAACATTGCTGAGGTGTTGATGTTTCTGAGGGAGAACCCGGGCTCAACCCGTCAGCATCTTCTTGAGGTTCTGCATCCGTCGCTGGACCCGAAATCCAAGGAGGCTCAGGAAGCCCTGCAACCGTTAAGCTGGTTGATCGAACGCGGCCATATTATAGAGTTTTTCAATGGAACGTTGGCCATTCCAATGGGACAAAAGCATCGCTGATTGGGTTGCGGGTTGATGCAACTGCATCGTTAACTCGAGTTTTACGTACAATATACCATCCAGATCCGGCGTTTAGGCATATTCGACGGCCGTGGTTGGGCTTGACGCAACCAGATGCGACAAACATTATACGAGGGATATGAGAGGTTTTATTCCATGTTAAAACAGCATATCGTTATTTTCGCAGGCATCATGCTGCTGATAACTTTGGCAACGGTGCAAAGTATGGGGGAAGAAGCCGAAGGAAAAACAGCGGCCGAAGGTGTAACGTATGACCGCGCCCGGTATGAAGTTATCGTGGAGCGTGCACCCTTCGGTGCCGAACCGCTGACTGATGTGGAGGATAAAAAAGAAAGCGCGGCCGTTAGGATCATGGAAAAAAACTACCGCCTTTGTTTCTTGATGGAAAGCCAGTCCGGCGAAATACGCGCTGGTTTTGAGAACTTGAAAGCCAAGAAAGGCGAATCCAAAAGCATGGTGCTGAAGGTGGGTGAAAGCATCAATTCCTCGATGAAACTCACTGCTGTTGATCTTAAGAACTCCTTGGCCACACTCGAATATCAGGGCAAAGAGATCACGTTCGACCTAACCAAGCCCAATGTTTCTGCAGTTCCCAAGCCGGCAACAACAGAAGCGCCCCAGCAGCGTGCCCCGCGCAGGCTTGGGGCAGGATTCCGCCGAACCACACCTCCCCCCGAACCTGAACCTGGGCTGTCTCCGGAAGAGGTGGCGGAACAACGGGAGCAGACACGTGCCGCGTTGCAGGAATATCAAATGGAGGTAATCCGACAGGGGATGCCGCCGCTACCCATACAGCTTACTCCGGAGCAGGACAGTCAATTGGTGGAAGAGGGTGTACTGCCTCCGATGGAGTAGTGGAAATAGAATCCCTGTTCGGAATCCAGGATGCCGCGCAACAGGGGGTGTAGTGCTTATTCTTCCGGTTCGTCGTCTTCCGTTACGCGCAGGATTTCATCGATGGTCGTTACGCCGGCCAAGACCTTGTCCCATCCATCCTCACGGAGGGTGCGCATATCGTGCTGGAGTGCGCTAGCCTTGATGTCGCTGGCCGATGCATGGGCAATCACAAGCGGGCGAACGTCGTCGTTCACTTGCAGGATTTCAAAGATTCCGGTTCGACCCTTGTAGCCATTCCCTCGGCATTCATCGCACCCAACCGCTTCATAGATCGGGCCCTCATTTTTCAGTCGTTCCACCGGGAAGTTGTGTTCCTTCAGGAAGGCTTCATCTACCTCCATGGGACGGCGGCATGAAGTGCACAGGCTGCGTACGAGGCGCTGGGCGACGATGCCTTCCACCGATGATGCCACGAGGAACGGTTCGATGCCCATGTCCAGAAGACGGGTGACGGTACTTGCCGAGTCGTTTGTGTGGATGGTACTGAAAACCAGATGGCCGGTCAGAGCGGCACGGATAGCGATTTCGGCGGTTTCGCGGTCGCGAATTTCCCCAACCATGATGACATCCGGGTCTTGGCGGAGGAACGTCCGCAGTGTGTTTGCAAAAGTGAGACCAATCTCTGGGCGCATCTGCACCTGGTTTACCCCGGGCATTTCATATTCAATGGGGTCCTCGGCCGACATGATTCGCTTGTCGACGGAGTTGATGGTGTGCAACCAGGCATAAAGCGAGGTCGATTTGCCCGAACCGGTGGGACCGGTAACCAACAGGATTCCGTGAGGGCGGGTAATCATCTTCTTGAGCAGTGAACTGTCGTGTTCATTTAGCCCAAGATCCTGCATGGTAATTAATCCACCCCCGCGCATCAGCAAACGAAGACTGACGCTTTCGCCGTAGACTGTTGGCATGGTGGAAACACGCACATCGATTTCTTCTCCACGAATGCGCACGCCAATACGACCGTCCTGCGGCAGGCGTTTTTCCGCGATGTCCATGTTGGCCATCACCTTGATACGGGATATCACAGAGGATTGGAATCGTTTGAGTTTTGGCGGCATCGGGGTTTCATGCAGCACCCCGTCTACCCGGTAGCGGATACGAAGATCCAATTCCATGGGTTCGATGTGGATATCCGTTGCCCGATCCTTGTAGGCTTCCCAGATAATCTGGTTTACAAATTTTACAACCGATGCTTCCTGGTCCAGTTCGCTTAGATCCTGTTTGAGCAGGCTCTCCTCGTCTTCCAGATCGATGGCGCCATCCTGCATCATGCGGTCCAAGGTTTCCGCACCAACGCCATAGAATCGTTTGGCAGCTGTGGAGATGTCATCGCACGGACTGAGAATCAATTTAATGCGGCACTCCGTAGCCAATCGTAAGGCATCCACCAATCCCGGAACAAAGGGGTCGCATGTGGAGATATTCAGGCTGCCTTCATCACTGGAAATAGGCACGACGTTGTACTGGAAAACGGCTTTGGTGGGAATTCGCGACAAGGTGTCTTCTTGAATTTCAGCGTCCTTGAGTCGTCGGAAAGGGATATCCATGGCATGCGCGAGTTTTTCAAGAAATTCTTCTTCCTTGATGCTGGGAACCGTGGCAAGCACGGATTCGCGAATGGACTGGTTGTTTTCACGAGCATTAGTCAGCACCCCGTCTAACTGCTGCTCATCGAACAGACCTGTTTTTTCTAGCAGGTTTCGTATTCTGGTTGTACTCGTTAGCATATAGCTGAAGTGTGCCATTCCATATTTGGAAAAAGCAATCGATTATTCGGTGTCTCTGATGCTGTATTTAACGGTTCGGAGTTATTTTTTATTGTTTTTGAGACCTGCAGGTGATTATTTATGCCGCTCCTGTTGGCAATGTCAGGATCGGATGGTGAAATTGATCGACACAAGGGGCTTTCCTTCTCTGTTGCTACAGCGGCGGAAAAAATGAAAAACAACGATGCTCGGGTGGTGAAATTGGTAGACACAAGAGACTTAAAATCTCTCGGCTTTTAAGCTGTGCGGGTTCGAGTCCCGCCCCGAGCACCAGCTCCATAAAAAAAGCTCCCGGTTATCGGGAGCTTTTTGCATGTAAGCAGATCGGAAAAATCCTAGCGGCGTCCACGACGGCTGTTAGCCAAACGCTTCTTCTTTTCGCTCGGTTTTTCATAGTGACGCTTCGCGCGCATGGTTTTCAGGATGCCTTCCTTGTCCAGCGCCTTCTTGAGGCGACGCAGGGCGCGGTCAACGCTTTCGCCGCGGCGTACTTTTACTTCACAGGTTTCTTGTGCCATTTAAAATTCACCTCCCCACGCAGTTGGGGTCAAAAACAAGTGCGGCAAGCTAGGGGAATCACTGCGTGAAGTCAAACAGAATAATGGTTTTGTAGAAAGCGCTGGATGCGGGGTTCGCTAGTCAGTTTCGAGTTCTAAGGATTGTAGTTGCGGTGATGTAGGGGCTCCCTTGTAAATCTGGCTTAGGATAAGCGTACTGATTCCCTGGAGGGCACCCATGTGGGGCAGGAGTTCGAAGTGCACGGAGGGATGGGCCTCTTGCTCTTCGGTTATCATACGCGGAATATCGTTAACAACATGGGTTCCTGCCGAGAGAAAGTAGGGGAATACCTTGATTTCCGTGGCTCCACTATCAATTAGATCCGCCACTGCCGAGTCGATTTGGGGGCTGGAGATTTCGAGGAAAGCGCTCGCGACCAAATCGAAGGCCGGCCCGGCGTTTTCCTTGATGCGGTTAGCCAGCCGCCGAACCTCTTCATTGGACTCTTTGCGACGGCTACCATGGGCTACAATCAACAATGCTTTCATTCGTATCTACCTATGTTTATCAATATCACTCTGCTCACTCTAATGCCAATAGACACCAAGGGATGGTGGATTGCAACTTCATTGTTTAACCAAGCCGGCTTGGAAGGCTGCACAGCAATATTTCGCAAAGGAGAGTTTGTTGGGCGAATCACTTCATGCCACAAAAAAAAGACCGCCGTTGGGGGCGGTCTTTTCTCAATTCATCGGACTTGGATGAATTATTTAACCTTGCCTTCTTTGCGACGCTTTTCGACCACTTCTTCAGCGATCGAGAACGGAACGGCTTCGTAATGCTCGAAATGCATCGAGAACGAAGCCCGGCCCTGCGTTAGCGAGCGCAGCGTGTTGGAGTAGCCGAACATTTCGCTCAGCGGAACCATGCCCTTGACGATCTTCATGCCGCCGCGTTCGTCCATGGACTCGATGCGGCCACGGCGCTGGGCGATGGTGCCGTTGACGGCGCCCATGAATTCGTCCGGGGTGGTGACTTCGATGCTCATGATCGGTTCCAGCAATTCCGGGTTGCCCTTCAGGAAGAGCTCCTTGAAGCCCTGGCGGGCGGCAATCTGGAAGGCGAAGTCGGAGGAGTCGACATCGTGGTAGGAACCGTCGGTCAGGGTGACTTTCATATCGACGACCGGGTAGCCGGCGTACGGGCCGGATTCCAGCGCCTGAATCACACCCTTTTCGCAGGACGGAATGTATTCCTGCGGAATGCGACCGCCGGTGATGGCGTTAACGAATTCGAAGCCTTGGCCGGGATCGCGCGGTTCGAGGGTCATCACAACATGACCGTACTGACCACGACCACCGGACTGCTTGGAGTGCTTGTACGAGCCATCGGACTGCGTGGTTGCTGTTTCGCGGTAAGCCACTTCCGGGCGACCAACGGCTGCCACCACGCCGAACTCGCGCTTCAGGCGGTCGACAATGATTTCGAGATGAAGCTCGCCCATGCCCGAAATAATGGTTTCGGAGGTTTCATGGTCGAAGGCGACGGTAAAGGTCGGGTCTTCGTCGGCCAGGCGGTGCAAGGCTTCGCCCAGCTTTTCGTTGTCGGCGTTGGATTCGGGCTTGATCGAAATCGAGATAACCGGAGCCGGGAATTCCATGGCTTCGAGGTGGATTTCCTTGTCCTGGGTGCAGATGGTGTCACCGGTCTTGGTGTCGGACAGCCCAACCACGGCCACGATGTCGCCGGCGACGGCTACATCGATGGCTTCCTGCCGGTTGGAGTGCATACGCAGGATGCGACCGATGCGCTGTTTCTTCTGCTGGGTGGCATTCCACACATTCGAGCCGGACTCCAGCGTGCCGGAATAGAGACGTATGTAAGTCAACTTGCCCATGTGCTTGTCGGACATGATCTTGAAGGCCAGTGCAGACAGCGCTTCGTTGTCATCGACTTGGCGCTGTTCTTCCGGATCCTTGGAGCAGATAACCGGCGGGATTTCGTTCGGTGCGGGCAGGATCTTGATGACGCCGTCGAGGAGCGACTGGACCCCCTTGTTTTTAAAGGCGGAACCGCAGTAGACCGGAACAACCTGGCGGGCGCAGGTGGCCTTGCGCAGGATCTTCCAGATTTCGTCTTCGCTCAGGTCGCCTTCCTCGAAATATTTTTCGAGCATGGCTTCGTCCTGTTCGGCACACTTTTCAACGAGGTTGTTACGCCATTGTTCGGCGGATTCCTGCAGTTCGGCCGGGATATCGGTAACATCCCATTCGGAGCCCAGCTTTTCTTCATTGAAGATGTAGGCCTTCATGGTGATCAGGTCGATGATGCCCACGAACTCGTCGGAGGCGCCGATCGGAATCACGACCGGTACGGCGTTGGCACCGAGCATCTCCTGGATACCTTCAACCACGGAAAAGAAGTCCGCACCGATACGGTCCATCTTGTTGACGAAAGCAATCTTCGGCACTTCGTAGCGTTCAGACTGGTGCCAAACGGTTTCGGACTGGGGCTGAACACCGCCGACCGCGCAGTAGAGGGCGATGGCGCCGTCGAGTACGCGCAGGGCACGTTCCACTTCCATGGTGAAGTCCACGTGGCCGGGGGTGTCGATGATGGAGATCAGGTGGTCTTTCCACATGCAGGTTGTTGCCGCGGACGTAATGGTGATGCCGCGTTCCTGTTCCTGTTCCATCCAGTCCATGGTGGCGGCGCCATCGTGCACTTCGCCGATCTTATGCGAACGGCCGGTATAATAAAGGATGCGTTCGGAAACGGTGGTCTTGCCGGCGTCGATATGCGCCATGATGCCGATATTGCGGACTTTGTTCAAAGGGACTTGTCTAGCCATAGGTTTT
This sequence comes from Pontiella sp., assembly GCA_050297095.1. Lineage (GTDB taxonomy): Bacteria > Verrucomicrobiota > Kiritimatiellia > Kiritimatiellales > Pontiellaceae > Pontiella. Next base: position 14,125 of record JBNKSB010000182.1, read on the forward strand.
CCTCGTTAAATTATTCTGTTTTAACCCACTAAAGGCGCGCAAATATGCCGAGTGGCCCTCGCTTCTTCAAGGGTTAATTCGTTAAATTTTAGCTATTTTTTCGAGGGTGGAACCAGATGTGCCGCCGAAGTGAAAATAGGAAATTCTCCGAAGAATTTCACTGATTAGTTCTCGCAGGGTGCGGTGAAGATTCGTTTTACTCCGCCGCGTTATGTTTATCGATACACACGTACATTTTGACCGCTTTGTCCGGGACGGCTCTTTTCCGGAGCTGATGAAGCATGCGAAAGAGGCGGGCGTGCTGGAAATGATGGCCATAGGCGGCTCTCCAGAGGCGAATGCGCTTTCGCTGAAACTCGCGGAGGAGCATCCCGGATGTATTTTTGGATGCGCGGGCTATGACCGCGATGAAGCCGAAAAAGAGTATGATCTTGCGGCTTTGCGCGAAAAGGCGGCCGATCCGCTCTGCAAGGCGGTCGGGGAAACCGGCCTCGACTACTATTATACTGCCGAAACCGCGGATGAGCAGAAAAAGCTGTTTGCCCAAAACCTGGCGATGGCTTCCGAAGTCCGAAAGCCGGTGGTGGTGCATACGCGCGATGCGGATGAGGATACACTGGCCTTGCTCAGGGATTACGCTTCAGCTTGGCAGGGCGGTGCCGGACGGCTTGGGGTGCTCCATTGCTTCACGCGTGATACGAAATTTGCGCGGCAGGTGCTCGATTTGGGGCTAATGATCAGTTTCAGCGGGATTGTGAGTTTTGCGAACGCGGATGCGTTGCGGGAAGTGGTTCAATATGTGCCGGATGATAGGTTGTTGATCGAAACCGACTCGCCGTATCTTGCTCCGGTGCCGATGCGCGGGAAGCGGAACGAGCCTGCCTTCGTGGTTCATGTAGCTAAACAGCTTGCGGAACTGAAGGCGTGTTCGCTAGAATCCATTGCGAATTTGACCGCCGACAATGCGCGAAGGCTCTTTGCGTTGTAAAAAAGAGGGGATTGCCATGAAACTACTAATGCTTTTGTTGTCAATGGCCACTGTTGCCGTTGCCCAGACAAATGTAAGCACCATGATTGAGACCAATGAGGCGATGAAGGTCTGCGTGACAGGCGATCGAGTCAGCCTACGTGCAAAGCCCGTTGACGGTTATGTATTGGATAGTGCCATGCGCGGAGAAGAATTGGTTTATTTTGAAAAAACCAACGGATGGGTGGCAGTGCAAGCCCCCGCTAGTCTGGATTTCTGGGTGGCCGGTGAATATGTGCAGAATGGCATTATTGAACCCGCAAAGCTGAATGTAAGGGCAGGGCCCAGTTTGAACTATGCCGTAGTGGGGGTGTTGAACAAGGGCGATGCAGTGGCGGTACGCGGGGAGTTCAATAATTGGCTCAAGATTGCGCCGCCGGCGGATAGTCGTGTATGGATCAGCGAGAAATATGTGGAAGCCATTCAGCCTCCCACTCCCGAACCGCAGGATGAGGCTACGATTGAACCTGAAGTGGTTGAGGAAGACGAAGCGACTCCCGAGCCCGCGTCAGAGACGGAAATGACGGCAGATCAGGAGCAATTGCCTCCGTTAATGCTGGTGCTGGATAAAGACCGGAAACAGGGCGTTTACGTCGAAATTCCAGGAGTTCTGCGTCGGGCCAACCCCGGTCTCTTCAAGTTGGTGCTGATCGACAGCGGTTTCGAGGAGCCGATTTGTCTTGTGCAAGGCAACGAACCCCAGCTGGAGCGTTATCTCAATCACGTACTGCTGATCAAGGGAAAGAAATACTGGGCCAAAGATGTCGAGTTGCCGATTCTTCAACCCGAGGTGATTCGACCCGACCCGATTCTTTCCGAATAATTCAGGCACACCGCAATGAAACGGTTGCTCGACATGCTCTACCCGCGCAATTGTATCGGGTGCGGGAGTCCGTCGCCGGAAACCTTCCGCTATATTTGTTGGGATTGCTGGTCGGATTCTGTTCGCATAGAACCCCCTTTCTGCAATCTGTGCGGCGATCCGGTGGCGGGAACCATCGAGCACGATTTTATCTGCTATGCCTGTTGCGCCGAAAAACCATCATTCGGTGGTGCCCGTTCGGCGGCCCGCTACGAAGGCGTGGTCGGCGAGGCGCTACGGCAATTTAAATATGAACAGGCTTTGTGGGTGGCCCCCGATTTAGCCGAATTGCTGTATAATTGCCTGAAAGCCGAGTATGACTGTCTATCATTCGATTTGGTGGTTCCTGTTCCCCTTCACCATATTCGCCGCCGGGAACGCGGTTACAACCAGTCCGCAATTTTGGCATTCGAGCTGGCGCGTCGGATTGGGTGCAAAATGTCGTCCCGCATGCTCCGCCGAATTCGGCCGACCGTCACGCAAACAAATTTGACAGCCGCACAGCGGCTTAGTAACGTTCAAAACGCTTTTCAACATGGGAGAGAGAAGCGGTTGGCTAGTCGGAGCGTGCTGCTGGTCGACGATGTGATGACCACGGGGGCAACTGTGAACGCCTGTGCAAAAGCCCTGAGGAAGGGTGGGGCGCTTAGCGTGCATGTACTGACCGTTGCGCGCGGTTAAACAAGAGGATTTGAATATGGCTCTATTTGGAAACAGGAAAAACTATTCCACCATCACCGTAAAAAAGCGCGATGTGCCCGACGGTCTTTGGATGAAGTGCCCTTCCTGCAGCGAAATCATCTATAGGGAAGAGGTGAAGGCCAATCTCGAAGTCTGCACCAAGTGCGACCATCACTTTATCCTGCCGCGCCAAGAGCGCATCAACCTGCTGTCCGACGAAGGGACCTTCGAGGAATGGGCCGGCAACATCAAATCCATCGACAGCCTTGGTTTCACCGGCAAGCAGTCCTACATCGACAAGCTCGAAGTCAACCAGCAAAAGTCCGGATGGAATGACGCCATCACCGTGGGTGGATGCAAGCTGGGTGGTCGAGATATCGGATTGGGCGTAATGGACTTTTCCTTCCTGGGTGCCAGTATGGGGAGTGTCGTCGGTGAACGCGTGACCTATCTTATTGAGCGTTGCACGGAAGAGGGCCGTCCTGTCCTGATCTCCTGCGCATCCGGTGGCGCGCGCATGTACGAGGGTCTGTTGAGTCTTATGCAGATGGCCAAGACCAGCGCTGCGCTGGCCCGTCATGCCGAAGCCGGCCTGCCCTACATCCCGATTCTAACGCACCCGACCATGGCCGGTGTCATGGCCAGCTTTGCGACCCTCGGTGATCTGATCGTGGCGGAACCCGAAGCGCTCATCGGTTTTGCCGGCCCGCGCGTCATTAAAGAAACTACCCAGCAGGATCTGCCCGAAGGGTTCCAACGTTCCGAGTTCCTGCAAGAACACGGCTTGATCGATATGGTCGTACCGCGCAATGAATTGCGCGAGCGCATGATCCTCGTGCTCGACTATCTCTGCGGCAAGTAGCGTTCTTTTGACAGGATTCGATTAACAGTACGGACAGGGTTCGATCATGTATATCCTGTTAATCCTGTCTAGGTTCAGTCATGAACAGTTCCTACGAAAAGCTATTTATGCGCACCACCGCAGGCATTAAGCCCGGCCTCGACGTCATCACTGCGCTGTTGGAAGCTCTGGGAAATCCTCATCACAAGCTGGCGGTCATCCATGTCGCCGGCACCAATGGCAAGGGTTCCGTCTGCTCCATGCTCGAATCAGTTCTTCGCGCTTCCGGCTTCAAGACCGGCCTCTACACCTCGCCGCACCTGATCGATTTTTCCGAACGCTTTCGCGTCAACGGAATTGAAATTCCAGGCGATCGTCTCGATGGCTATATTCAGCAAATGGAAAAAACCGCCGACGAAGTTGAGGTGTCCTCCGGCTTGCGCGGCGCCACCTTTTTCGAGATCTCCACCGCCATCGCTTTTCAATATTTTGCCGACGAGGGCGTCGATATCGCCATTATTGAAACCGGCATGGGCGGGCGGTGGGACGCGACCAACGTCGTAATCCCTCTTGTTTCCGTCATTACGCACATCGATATCGACCACACCAACTTCCTGGGCGATGCCATCGAAAAAATCGCCGCCGAAAAAACCGGGATCATTAAACCCGGTCGCCCCGTCGTCTCCGCCCCGCAGTCCGATGCCGTGATGGCGATTCTGCAAAAGGCAGGCGAACCCATTATTTGCAGCTCGGAAGCGGTGTCCGTTGTGAAAGTCGGCAATCCCCATAAACTTAAGATCGAAACGCACTCCCGCAACCTGCCGCCGGTCAACCTGCCATTGCTCGGCGAATGCCAGCGCGAAAACTGCGCCGTCGCCGTGGCCGCGCTCGAAGTGCTGGCCGATATGCTCGACTTTGAACCGGAATTCAAAAAGGGCTTGGAGTCGGCGCAATGGGCTGCGCGTTTTCAGATCGTCGGCGATGATCCCTTGATGATTCTCGACGGCGCTCACAATCCTTCCGCCGCCCGCGCCTTGATCGGGACGCTCAAGGAAAACTATCCAAAGCATCAGGTCGGCTTTATCTTCGGCTTTCTCGACGACAAGGACTCGGTCGAATTCCTGCGTATCCTCAAGCCGTTGGTTTCAAAAGCCTGGACCATTGCCATCGACGCCCCGCGTGGCACCACGGCCGAACACGCAGCCGCTCAGGCCCGCGTTGCCGGAATCCACGCCACGCCCTCCGAGGTTTCAGTGGCTTGGAACGCGGCCCGCAAATGGGCGGCCGAATCCGACCGGTTGGTCGTCATTGCCGGTTCGCTCTACCTCAAACAAATGCTTCAGTCCGTTGCGAGTTTGTAGCCTTTTCCGTAGACGGAAACGAGGGCGCGGGGATTTTTCGGATCGGCTTCCAGTTTTTGGCGGAGTTTGACAATATAGTTGTCGATGGTCCGGTTTGAAGGGAAGGCCTCTACGCCCCAGATGTGGTCTAAAAGTTCATCGCGCGAGAAGATGCGTCCGGGCTCGGAAGCCAGCAACCTCAGAATGTCGGCTTCGTAGCGGCTTAGCTCGTCGATTTTTCCATCTGATTCAACCGTCAGCTTTGCAAAGTCGATCCGGGCGTTCCCGATGTTGATCTGCTTAAGGTCCGAACCGGGGGCCGTGCGGCCGAGAACGGCCTTCACTCGGGCCATTAGTTCGAGAACACTGAACGGCTTGACCACGTAATCGTCGATGCCAAGGCCGAATCCCCGTAGCTTGTCGGCTTCGGCCGAGCGGGCGGTGAGGAAAATTACGGGTGTGGTGTCGTTGCTTTTTCGGAGAGCGGAAAGCACCTCGAATCCGTCGATTCCGGGCATCATGATGTCGAGGATGAGGAGGGCGTATTTGTTTCCCTTGAGGCAATCGAGCGCCTGCTGTCCGCTGTAGGCGCAGTCTACCTCGTATCCCTCGAATTCGAGATTGTCCCGAATACCATCGGCCATCGCCTTTTCGTCGTCAACCACCAGTAGATTCATTGCAATCTCCCAATTGAACCGTAAACACAGAGCCTTTCGGCTGGTTGTCGAAAATTTCTATGGTTCCGCCCATCAAGTCCAGCAGGCGCTGAACGACATTCAGTCCGATTCCGCTTCCTCGCCGTGCGGTTACCTTGCTGTCGGTTGACCGTACGAATTCATCGAAGATGTGTTTTTTTAGCCTATCGGGAATTCCGATTCCCGAATCGGCAACGCGAAGGATGTTCCTGTCGCCGGTTTTCGTCAGTTCGATGCGGATCACTTTTTCGTTGTCGGAATACTTGATGGCATTGTCCATCAGGTTGAACACGATCTGCGAAAAGGCGAGGGGATCGGTCATGCAGGTGATTCCGGTTTCGATGAGCTTTTCCAGTTTGAAGCC